>JAODBQ010000232.1 GCA_025464045.1 Ilumatobacteraceae bacterium | reverse complement strand
GTCGCGGCCGGGAAGCAGATGATGCTGTTCTCACCGAAGCGGCCGAAGCGCCGACCGGCGGCGCTGTGCGGGCCGATCGAACCGACCCGCCCGACGAGGTCCCACGCCCTGCGCACCACGGGACCGCCGGCGGCGAAGAACGCTCCGCGCCCCGCCTCCCCCAGCCGTTGGCGCCAGGCGCCGGCGATCCGGCTCGTCCGACCGCCGTCGGCCGACGCACCCGATCGATCGTCCGATCCGGCGTCCGATCCGGCGCTCGAGCCGGCGTCTGACCGGTCCTGCCACCCCTCGCCGGCCCGCTCGCGCACGGCTGGGGACGATACCGCCCGAGGTCCGTGCGCCGGTACCGTTCGGTCATGACATCGGAACCGACGGTGACGATCGACTCGCCCTTCGGCACCGCGCGTGGTGTCCAACGCGAGCACACGCAGGTGTTCAAGGGGATCCCCTTCGCCACCGCAGCACGGTTCCAGCCGCCGCAGCGGATCACCAGCTGGGACACCGAGCTCGACGCCACGGCCCACCGGGCACAGTGCCCGCAGGTGATCGGGATGGTCGAGCAGGCCCTCGGCGCCAGCTCGCTGCCGATGGACGAGCAGTGCCTGCACCTCAACGTGTTCACGCCGCAGTGCGACGATGCCGCCCGCCCGGTGCTGGTGTGGATCCACGGCGGTGGGTACACGAGCGGCTCCGGTTCGATGCCGTGGTACGACGGCAGCGCGCTGTGCGAGCGCGGCGATGTCGTGGTCGTCACGCTCAACTACCGGCTCGGCGCGCTGGGGTTCGCGGGCACCACCAACTGCGGCATCCGCGACCAGATCGCGGCCTTGCAGTGGGTGCGCGACGGCTTCGCCGCGTTCGGCGGCGACCCCGACAACGTGACGATCTTCGGCGAGTCCGCGGGCGGTTCGGCGGTGGTCAGCCTGTTCGCCACGCCGGCGGCCACGGGGCTGTTCCGACGCGGCTTCGCGATGAGCCCGTCGCTCACCCAGCTGCGCAGCCGGGAGCGAGCGGAGTCCACGCTCGGCGAGCTGCTCGCGGCGGCCGGGGCGTCCTCGCTGGACGCGCTGGCGGACGTGCCGCTGCAGGAGGTCCTCGACATCCAGGGCCAGATGCTCGCCAGCGCGTCCGGCGGCATCGCCGACGCCCTCACCACGTTCTCGCCGGCCGTGGACGACGATCTGTTCGACGGTCCGATCGCCGCGGCCGCGGCCGAGAACCCGGCGCCGCTCGTGCTCGGGACGACCCGCGACGAGATGGCGCTGTTCACCACGTTCAGCCCTGCGCTCGCATCGATCGACGAGGCCGGCACTCGGGCCCTGTTCGCCAAGCGCTTCGGCGAGGGGACGGACGCCGCGATCGCCGCGTACCGCGCCGCGCGGCCGGGTGCCGGGCCGCGGGAGCTCGTGAGCGCGATGCAGACCGACGAGGTGTTCCGGGCGCCGGCGCGTGGCGTCGCCGACGGACGGATCAGCCGCGAGGTCCCCACCTGGATGTACTGGTTCACGTGGCCGACGCCCGCGTTCGGCGGGTCGCTCGGCTCCTGCCACGCGGTCGACATCGCGTTCGCCTTCCACAACCTGGATCGCACCGGCGTCACCCAGTTCACCGGGACGGGCGAGGACCGGGTGCCGGTCGCCGATGCGTACAGCGACGCGGTGCTGTCGTTCGCCACCGCCGGCGACCCCGGTTGGCCGCGCTACGACGCGGCGCGCCGCGCGACCCGCAGGTTCGATGTCGAGAGCGAGACGCTGGACGATCCGGAGCCGGAGCTGCGCGAGCTGTGGTCACAGCGCTGATGTGCCCGGTCCGAGGGATCGGCCCCCGCTCCCACGAGCCGGTTCGCGCAACGGTTAGCATCAGACGGCGGAACGGCTCCCATGGCCGTCCGACGCATCGACCAACCGCCCATGACCCACGCTGAAGCGAACCAGACGTCGCCCGAACCGACGGCTGCTGCGTGCAGCTTCGGCCCGGCCCATCATCCGGTGGCCAAGGGGTACCTCGTGCACTGCGTCACCGCCAGTGGCGCGATCTGCGGGATGTTCGGGCTCATCGCGATCGCCGACGACAAGCCGAAGATGGCCGTGCTGTGGCTCGCCGTGGCGATGATCCTCGACGGCGTGGACGGTCCCGTCGCGAGAGCCTGGGCGGTGCGCGAGACGGTGCCCCGCATCGATGGCTACGCACTGGACCTGATCATCGACTACGTCACGTGCATCGTCATCCCGGTGCTCTTCCTGCACCGCTTCCACATGGTGCCCACCGGGTGGTCGTTGTACATCGGTGCCTTCATGCTGTTCACCTCTGCGCTGTGGATGGCGCGGACGGATCAGATGACCGAGGACCACTTCTTCAACGGGTTCCCCTGCGAGTGGAACATGATCGTGCCGACGCTCTACCTGTTGCACGCCGACAAGTGGGTCACCGCGGCCGCCTGCGTGCTGCTGGCGCTGACCCAGCTGACCAACATCAAGTTCCTCCACCCGATGCAGGTCAAGCTCCTCCGGCCGCTCACCGTCAGCGTCACGGTGCTGTGGCTCGCGGCGGTGCTGTTCATGATCCAGCGCCGGCCCGACGCGCCACTGATCGGCACGCTGCTGCTCCTCCTCTGCCCGTGCTACATCGTCGGCGTCGGCGTGTGGCGGACGCTCTCGCCGAGCCTGAAGACGCGCGTCGAGCGCTCGAAGCCCCTCACCACCGCGTCCTGAGCCGCACCGTGTCCGCCGCCACCGCCGTACCGTCCGTTCGCGGCGGACTCACCGATGTACCCGGGCTGCGCGTCGGCCACGCCCACCGCATCGGTCGCGGTTGGCGCACGGGCACCACCGTCGTGCTCGCCGCCGACGGTGCGGTCGCCGGTTGCGACGTGCGCGGCGGCGGCCCCGGGACCCGCGAGACCGACCTGCTCCGCCCGGAGGCGATGATCGATCGCATCCAGGCCATCTGCCTGAGTGGCGGGAGCGTCTACGGGCTCGCGGCTGCGGACGGCGTGGTCGGTTGGCTCGAGGAGCACGGCATCGGCTTCCGCGTCGGCCAGGACGTCGACCAGATCGTGCCGATCGTGCCGGCGGCCGTGATCTTCGACCTCGGGCGGGGCGCGCGGTTCGCCAACCGTCCGGATGCCTCGTTCGGCAGGCGCGCGGTGCAACGGGCGTCCCGCGGCAAGGTCGCGACGGGCGCCGTCGGCGCGGGTGCGGGTGCTGCTGCGGGCGGCCTCCAGGGAGGCATCGGGTCGGCGAGCGTCGTGCTGCCCGACGGCACGGTCGTCGCCGCGCTCGCAGTCGTCAACGCCGCCGGGAAGGTGATCGACCCGGCCAGCGGGCTGCCGTGGATGTCGGGCGGTGTCGGCCTTCGTCGGCCACCGGCGAGCGAA
>JAODBQ010000223.1 GCA_025464045.1 Ilumatobacteraceae bacterium | reverse complement strand
GGGTCGGTCACCGTGACCATCACAGTGGATCCCGATGTGATCCCGGATCTCGACGTGCTGCTCGACGGCCTCCGACACGAGCTGGATGCGATACGTCCCCAGCGGACGTCCGAAGAGCAGGACCCTTTCGTTCGCAGAGGACGCATGTGAAGCGAGCAACTATCGAAACGGAAGTGGACATCGTCCGGTCTCCGGCCGATGTCTTTGACGACTGCAGCTCATCACGACCGACGCGCCCATAGGGTCGTCGAACCGCGGCACGTCATCGCCTCGGCGCTGATCGTCCACCCGTCGTCGCGGTGGGTGCGGGATAGCGACGCCGCGGCGAGTACGCGCGAGGCGGGGATATCGCCGGGTTGTCAACCTTTCATGCTGCGATCGGCTGGCTCACGATTGGATGAACTCGAGGATGTCGGGGTTGATCACGTCGGCGTGGATCGTGAACGCGCCGTGCGAGTATCCGGGGTATACCTTCAGCGTGCCGTGCTTGAGCAGCGTGATCGCCAGTTGGGCTGAGTTCGCGATCGGCACGATCTGGTCGTCGTCGCCGTGGAGCACGAGCGTCGGGACATCGATCGATTGTAGGTCGGCGGTCTGATCGGTCTCGGAGAAGGCCTTGATGCCCTCGTAGTGAGCCAGGGCGCTGCCCATCATCCCCTGTCGCCACCAGTTGCGGATGACGCCCTCTGAGGCTTCGACACCCGGACGGTTGTAGCCGTAGAAGGGACCGCTGGCGAGGTCGAGGAAGAACTGGGCGCGGTTGGCGCCGGTTCCGGCGCGGATCCCGTCGAAGACCTCGATCGGCAGGCCGCCAGGATTGCTGTCGGTCTTCAGCATCAACGGCGGCACCGCGCTGACCAGCACCGCTTTGGCCACGCGGCCACCACCGTGACGGGCGACGTACCGGGCGACCTCACCGCCACCCGTGGAGTGCCCGATGTGGATCGCGTCAAGCAGATCGAGGTGATCGACGAGCGCAGCAGCGTCGGCGGCATAGGTGTCCATGTCGTGACCGAGCGGCGTCTGCGATGAGCGGCCGTGGCCGCGACGGTCGTGGGCGATGACGCGGTAGCCGTGCTGCAAGAAGTAGATCATCTGCGCGTCCCAGTCGTCGGAGCTGAGCGGCCAGCCGTGGTGGAACATGATCGGCTGACCCTGACCCCAGTCCTTGTAGAAGATGTCGGTCCCGTCGTCGGTCCTGATGAAGCTCATGGTGTCCTCCCTGGTGGTCGGCGTCGCTCGCGAGGTGCCGTGGGCGGGTGCCACCATCTTCGCGTGTCTCGGCTGGGACGTAGATCAGCTCCCGCCCATCGCCGCGTCGTTGAGCTTGGACCCGTTCGCTGCGCCCGCACGCGTTGTGCGCGGCCCGGGGAGCAGCCGAGCCACGGCTCGAGCGGCGCTCGCCACCACCTCCCTGCGGGTGACTACGTTCGAGGCGTGGTCATATCGGGTGATCCGATCGAGGTTCCACGAACGCGCGACCCAGCGTCGTGAGCGTGTCGTCGACCCACTTGCGCAGCACGTGTTCGGGCGCCGCCCCCACGTGGCTGGCGACGACCTCGGCGTGATCGACGATCAGCAGCGTCGGGATGCCCTGCACTCTGTGCCGTCCGGCAGTCAATGGCGACTCGTCGACGTTGACCTTGACGAGCTTGATTCTGCCAGCGTAGGACCGCGCCAGCTTCTCGAGCGCGGGGCTGATCGTGCGGCACGGCCCGCACCACGGCGCCCACAGATCGACGACTACGGGGAGGGCGGCACCCTCGACGACCTCGCGATACGACCTGTCGTCGGCCACTGCCGTCCATGGCAGTGGTGATCCGCACTGGCCGCATCGCGGCACCCCGGCCGCGGCGGCCGGCACGCGGTTCTTGCGTCCGCAGACCGTGCACGACTCGACCGCGGGTTGCTCCTCGTTCATGCCGCTGGTCTCTCGCACTTCGGGTTCTCGTACGTCACCGCCAGCTCCCCTTCGACAGGCTCGATGCGGATCACCGCGCCCTCGTGCACTTCTCCCGCGAGCAGTGCCCGGCTCATGCGCGTCGCAACCTCGTAGGCAATGAAGCGGCGCAGCGGGCGAGCGCCGTACCGGGTCGAACCCCTGGTTGGCGATCTGCCGGGGGCGTCGCCGACCTCGAGCGTCATCCTCCGTTCCGCAAGGCGTGCCCGCAGGTCGTTCACCATGATGTCGACGATGCGCTCGATTTCAGGTTCGGTCAACGGTTTTGAACAGAACGATGTCGTCAACCCGATCGAGGAACTCCGGGCGGAGGTGGTGGCGCAGCTCGGCCATGACGGGGTCGCGCGCCTCGGGCTTGAGCTCACCCGACGCCGTCACGCCCGCGAAGAGCTACGGCGCTGCGATGTTCGACAATCTGAGCACGACGCAGTTGCGGAGGTCGACCGTGCGACCGAGACGGCTTGCGGCGAACCGCCTCGGTCAGCTGGCCGCCCTCCTCGCCGACATATCAGGCGGGGCCCCGCAGGATCGAAGCCCTCCCAACCTCGCTGAATCGCGGGTCGCCGAGCCGGGCGAGAACATCGAGCGCGTGATCGCGCACCACGCCCACAGCGATCGCGAGGGCTTTTCGCTGACCATCACCTGTTTCCCGGCGGCAGCGCCAGCATCGCTGCCCGATCGGCATCGACCAGGTCGATCGGGCGGGCCTTGAGCGTGCGCACCGCACGCTGGTTCGCGCTCTCGATCCAGTCGGTGAACTGGGCGTTGAAGTCAGCCGGCAGGTGAAGCTGCGGCCGGGCATGAACGATGTCTCGAAGAACCCGGTGCCGCAGTGGAGAACAACACCAGCACGTTGACCCAATGGAGGCCACGATCCGCGCCGTGGATCCGCCGAATCGCCGTGTCGGAGTGCAACGCGGGGCTGCGAGCTCCAACTTCTCCTCGGTGCTCACGCTCCTCGCTACATCCGGCGTAAGTGCGCGCGAGTTGCGCTGAGACCCTGCATCAGAGACGCCACGTCATAGCCGCCCTGATGGCGCACTCCGTTGATGAAGAACGTCGGTGTCCCGTTCACGCCACTCCGGGCCCCGCTCGCGACATCTGCACGAATTCGCGGCAGGTACCGATGCTCGGCCAGATCCTTCGCGAAACGGTCGAGATCGGCGACACCGGCCGACACAGCGTGACGCAGGATGCTGTGGTCGTCGAGCATGTTCTGGTGTTCGAACAGCTGATCGTGCATCGGCCAGAACCGCTCCTGTCCGCCCGCAGCTTCCGCGCCTTCCGCCGCGCGAACGGAGTGCGGGTGCGCGCCGGCGAGTGGAAAGTTGCGGAACGCGAAGACGAGCTCTGGTCCCAGCCGGCGCTGGATCTCCTTGACGACGACGTGGGCTGCACCGCAGTGCGGACATTCGTAGTCGCCGTATTCGAGCAGCGACATCGGGGCATCGAGTGAGCCCGCGAGGTGGTCGGACGCGGTTACCGGAACCGTCAGTTCTTGTGCGTCGCCGAGCGTCATGGAACCCGTCCTCGGACCTCGCTCGTCGCGTGGAGATCGTCGAGCGCGGACAAAATGCCGGCGGCACCGGGATTCACCTCGGGTGCGACCACCTGCTGCCATCGAATGACGCCTTCCTCGTCGAGGACGAACAGTGCCCGTTCACTGATGCCATCCCGATGGCGGTAGACACCGAACGTTCGCGACACCTCGCCCTTCGGTTCGAAGTCGGCCAGCAGAGGAAACGTGAGTCCCCGCGCGTCGGCGTATGCGGCATGGCACCACGCGCCATCGACCGAAATGCCCACAATCTGTGCGTCGTATTGTTCGAACTCGGGCAAGATCGCCTGGTAGAGCGCGAGCTGGTCGCCGCACACCGGGCTCCAGTCGGCCGGATAGAACGCGAGGAGCGCGGGGCGCCCATGGAGCTCCCGGCTGGAAAAGACCTCGCTGGGGTTTTTCGGGAGAGCGAACGCGGGTGCCGGTTCGCCGGGAACGAGTGGACGCGACATTTCGACGGGCATGGCAACTCCTCATCGCCGTGTCGCGCCAGCATCGCAAAGCGCCGATCCCACGTCATCACCCAAACGCGTAGTTCGTGTCGGGCGTGGCGAACGACGCGGTTCACACGGGAGCACGATCGTCGCGAGCGCGCGGCCGTCGATCCGTCGTTCGTCGTCTCTCGGCTCCCGCTCGAGCTCCCGCTCGACATCCCTGCGCAGCTCATCATCCGGCGGAGTCGAGCTGCGTCCTCCATCGCCGGTTCGTTGGGCTCATCGACCCCTGAGGAGCCGGGGTGACGCGTCCGAGAATGTCGGCGCAGCCGAGACACCCCATCGCGTCTGCTATCGCCGGCTCGGCTACACGGTTGGAGGCCGTCCGCGTCTCGTCATCGGCGTCTGAGGAGCCGGATGACGCGTCATCGAACGACGACCGCCATCGGTTCACCTGGGC
>JAODBQ010000209.1 GCA_025464045.1 Ilumatobacteraceae bacterium | reverse complement strand
ATCAACCGGTTCGACGCGACCGGCGACGCACGCGCATCGAAGTTGAGGTCGGATCGGCTGATCGAACCATCGCTGTCGGTCGGGATGCCGTCATCACACCCGTACGCGGTCACGAACCCGGCGCTCGTCACCCGATCCACCGTGAGCTGACCGACGACCGTCTTCCCGCCCACCTCCTCCGGCACCGACACCCGCAACACCCCACCCGCCGGGATCAGCCCGGTGTCCGCGGCGGCGCTCGACCCGGCGAGCGACACGACCGGGAGCAGCAGCACGGCCGCGACCACCAGCGCGGCCCGACGCGCGGTCCACCGCGTCACACGTCGCGAGCAGGGCACGGCCGTCATCAGGCCCTCACCCCTGACCTGCCAGTCGAGCGAGGTCGCGAATCGCGTCGCGATGGTGTTCGCACTCCTCGTTCAAGATCACGCGCACGCAGCTTCCCATCCTCGGCGATTCCTCACCCAACCAGGCGCCGTCGCGGTGCACGCAACGGCTGTCGTCCTCACCTCCCGAGGCGGCGCCCGCCAGGTCGAGGTGTGGCACAGTGACCCTCATGGGTGGAGGCGGTCGTCGGCGGTTCCCGGCGATGTCGACGTGACCGTCGCGCCGGGTGACGAGGCGATGGTCGCTCGGCTGCGCGCCGGGGACGGCGCCGCCTTCCGCGAACTGGTCGCCGTCCACCATCGCCGCCTGGTGCGACTGGCCGACACGTGCGTGTCCAGCAGCGCGGTGGCGGAAGAGGTCGTCCAGGAGACCTGGATCGCCGTGATCAAGGGGATCGACCACTTCGAGCAGCGTTCCTCGCTGAAGACGTGGATCACCAAGATCCTGCTCAACATCGCTCGGACCCGCGGCGCACGCGAGCGGCGCACGGTGCCGTTCGCGGCACTCGAAGGCGGAGGCGGTCCGGCGGTCGACCCGGCGCGGTTCAACGGGCCTCCCGGACACGGTGCGTGGTCGGATCCGCCGGCGCGGTGGAGCGATCTGCCCGAAGCCGTCGCCGAGTCGAACGAAACGGTCGAGCTGGTGCTGCACACTGTGAAGCGGTTGCCCGAACAACAGAAGTGGGTGGTGATGCTGAGAGACGTGGAGGGCTGGTCGTCAACCGATGTCTGCGACCACCTCGGGATCAGCGAGGCCAACCAGCGGGTGCTGCTGCACCGGGGTCGGTCGACCGTGCGGGCCGCACTCGAGGATCGGTGGGGAGGTCGATGATGCGGTTGTTCCGGCGCGAGGTCGTCTGCCAGGAGTGGACCGAGCTCATCACCGACTACCTCGAAGGTGTGCTCCCCCGTCGCCTCGTCAAGGCCATCGAGCTCCACCTCGCGTCGTGCCCGCACTGCAGCGAGTACCTCGGCCAGATGCGTCGGACGATCGAGATCAGTGGCGCGCTGCCCGTCGACACCGACGTGCCCGACGAACTGCTCGACGCGCTGCAACGCGCCTTCGAGGACTTCGCCCAGCTTGAGCACGGCGCGACCGATGCCGATGAGGATTGGCCCGGCGAGCCTGCCGACTGAGCGTCGGCCGTTGTAACGAATCGACAGCGAACGTGAACTGCAGTGAGGTCCGGCACCGCCCGGACCACACCGAAGGAGCCCACCACATGTTCCGTTCTCGCACGCACCTCTTCCTGGGAGTCGTCGTTGCCGCAGCGTTTGCCGCACCGGCATCGACCGTCGCCGCCGGCAGCAACGCCGGCCACCGAACCGGTTCGATCTACACCCTCACCAACTCGACCGCCGGCAACGCGGTCGTCGCGTTCGACCGTGCCGCCGACGGCACCCTGACCGAGCGCGGGACCTATCCGACCGGCGGGACCGGCACGGGTGCCGGACTCGGATCGCAGGGTGCGCTGGCGATCGACGGCGACCACCTGTTCGCGGTGAACGCCGCGAGCGACTCGATCAGCGAGCTCCGCGTGCGTCCGGACGGTCTCGTGCTCGAGTCCGTCGTCCCGTCGGGCGGAACGACCCCGATCAGCATCACCGTCCGCAACCACCTGCTCTACGTCCTCAACAGCGGCGGCACGGCGAACATCACCGGCTTCCTCGCGGGCCCACACGACGTGGTCCGGCTCCCCGGGTCGACGCGCACGCTGAGCCCCGGCACCACCGGGCCCGCGCAGGTCTCGTTCACACCCGACGGCCACTCGCTGGTCGTCACCGAGAAGGGCTCCAGCACGATCGACACGTTCCGCGTCGGAGCGTTCGGGTATGCCGGCACAGCGGTGGTCCACGCGTCGACCGGTGGTACGCCGTTCGGGTTCGACTTCGATCGGCGAGGTCACGTGCTCGTCTCCAACGCCGACGGCTCGGCGTCGTCCTACGCCCTCGACCGGGCCGGCGACCTGTCGGTGATCAGCGGGGCGGTACCCACCGGCAACGCCGCACCCTGCTGGCTCGTCGCCACGCCCAACGGCCGCTACGCCTACACCGCGAACGCCGGGGCCGGCACGCTGTCGGGCTTCGCGATCGCACGCGACGGCAGCCTCACGCTGCTCGCCGCCGACGGTGTCTCCGCATCGTTCGGCCCGGACAGCCACCCCCTCGACGAGATCGTGACCGACGACGGCCGGTTCATCTACAACCTCACTGACGGACTGCACGTGATCAACGGGTTCCGCATCGGCAGCGACGGCAGCCTCGCCGCAACGGGCAGCTCGACCGAGCTGCCGGCCGGCACGATCGGCATCGTCGCGGCCTGAACCATCCCGTGCGTCCACGCGCGGTCTGCGCCCGTTCGCGCAGATCGCGCGCGGCCGGCGCCGACGGCTGCGCGCATGACGATCGACACCTCACCCACCTGGCCCAGGCCGAGCGCCGGCGCCGGCGCCGGCATCGGCGTCGGCGCCGGATCGAAGAACTCGTCGGGGGACATGGTGCCGGCCGTGACGCTGACGAAGCCGTCCATCGCAACAGCGGATTGCCCTCGGTCTCGGCGTAGAACGCGTCGAGATCCACAGCGCCGGACTCACCACCGGAGAGGTGTCGCACGAGTCGCGCGGCATCGGGCCGGGCAAGGCGCGCCAGCGTGATCTCGGTGGCCAGTAGGCCAGCCCTTCAACGCACCGATCGGGTTGCGTTCACGCATCGCCGAGCTCCTCGGTCGGATACGACTGCGCCGACGGGACGAGCACACCGCGGGGCAC
>JAODBQ010000168.1 GCA_025464045.1 Ilumatobacteraceae bacterium | reverse complement strand
ACGAGCAAGACGACGAGCGAGCCCCCGCGGCGGTAGTCGTAGAACGAATACTGGATCGTGCCGTCGTGCCGTCGGGCAGTCGATCGCCGACGACCTCGATGTCGTCGCCGGCGTGCAGCCGGGCGCTCTTCGTTACGAACGGCTGCTCCAACAGCGGCGCCACGCCCGAACCTGCTCCTTCACCTCGAGGAACATCCCCAGTCGTCGTGGTCCCGGCAATGCGGAGCTTCGACACGACGCAGTCCGCTTGCAAGAGTGAGAACCATTCTGTAGATTGCCTGCATGCTGAAGCGCACTGCCGCCCCATCGCTGCGAGTTGCCGCTGCGGCGATGGCCTTGCTCACGGTCGTCGGCGCGTGCGGCAGCGACAAGAGCAAGGCTGCAGGTTCGGCGAACAGCCCGGCGGGCACGGTGCTCGACGTGGTGACGACGACGACGCAGACCACCGACTTCGTACGCAACATCGGAGGCGACAAGGTCAAGGTGTACGCGGTCCTGACGGCGAACGTCGATCCTCACGACTACGAACCGACGCCCGCCGATCTCCAGGCGATCGCCACTGCCGACGTCCTCGTCAAGAACGGAGTCGGGCTCGAGCAGTGGTTCGAACGAACGATCAAGAGTGCCGACCCGCACGGCGAGATCGTCGATGCCAGCATCGGCGTCACGATTCGCCAAGGCAACGGCACCGACGAAGAGGCCAACGGTGACCCGCACATCTGGCACAACCCGCAGAACGCCAAGATCATGGTCACCAACATCGCCAAGGCCCTGGAACGCGCCGATACCGCCGACACGCCGACGTTCGAGGCCAACCTTGCCGCGTACGCGGCGAAGCTCGACGCCCTGGACAACGACGTGCGCGCCCAGCTGGCCACGCTGACGAACAAGAAGATCGTCACCAACCACGACGCATTCGGCTACTACATCGACCATTACGGCCTGCAGTACGTCGGATCAGTGATCCCCAGCTTCGACACCCAGGCCGAGCTGTCCCCCGCCGACGTCGAGAGCCTCGTCAACAAGATCAAAGCGGAAGGTGTCAAAGCGGTGTTCTCCGAGAGCTCCCTGCCACCCAAGACCGCCCAAGCGATCGCCACCGAAGCGGGCGTGAAGGTGGTCGCCGGTGACGACGCCCTCTACGGGGACACCCTCGGCCCCGACGGCAGCGACGGCGATACGTACCTGAAGATGGAGGAGCACAACACCCGCGAAATCGTCTCCAACCTGACATGACGACCCGATGACGACCTGCCCAGGTCGAAGCGGGGAACAAGGCATGGCTGAGAACGCACGTGCGCCTCGATCAGCCAAGGGGTCGGCGAGAGCACCGGGCGCCGCGGCGAGGACGTCGCCGAGGCGGATTGCCAGAATGGGTTCAGCCGGCGCCGGGCGGCCCGCCGTCCGCGGCGCGGGCGGCGCCCGTTCGGTCGGTCGTCACCGCGATCATCGTTGCGCCGGCAGGCACGGCACGCGGCGTGTCGGCCCATTGCAGCTCGGGGATCGGGACCGATGCCGGCAGGGCGGCGCGCGAGGCGTCGGTGAGGCGGTAGTCGCCGTTCTCCGGATCGACGAGCTCGGGCTGGATCGTGTTGATCGCATTGGCGGCGCGGATCTGGGCTTCGTTGCAGGTCGGGTTGGCGTCGGCGCAGGCGTCGCCCGTCCCGAGAGGATGGTCCACCGGACCGTTCCAGATCACGTTGCCGGCGATCCGCAGGTCGTCATCGGCGAGTGACGGCGACGGCACGCCGCTCGCCGCCGGAGGTTCGAGCGGCCCGTCGATCTGCAGCTGCTGCCACTGCGATTGCACCCCTGCCGGGTTGAGCACGACGTTGTCGTAGACGTACACGTGGCGGTTCGGGATCATCGCCTCCTCGCCCGCACTCGATCCCCAGCCGCCGGCGTCGTGGTGCGCGGTGCACGTGTCGGTCAGTCCGTCGCACCCGCGCCGGCCGTGCACGAGCTCGATCACGTGGCTGCGCGTGCCGACGGAGTACAGCGTGTTGTGGGCGAGCACCACGTCGTAGCCGCCGGCCACGCCCAGGCCGGCGCCCTGCACGTCGTGCACGACGTTGTCGACCATCGTGATCCCGTACGCCTCGTAGTTCAGCCAGGGCGCGACCATGAACTCGAAGCCCGTCCCCTGGCCGGCGGTGATCCCGCCGGTACCGCAGTCGTACACCTCGTTGGCCGAGTACGTGATCGACGCGCTGCCGCCTTTGGCGTAGGCGCACCAGTCCTGCGCGTCGTGGATCCGGCTGCCGCTGACGTGCCCGTACTGCACGGCGACGAAGTCGATCGCGTTGTCGTCGGCACCGTGCACGTCGACGCCCTCGACGAAGATGTACTGCGATTGGTTGACCTTGAGGTTGTCGTGCGCGGCCGTGCCGCCCGACAGCTCCAGGTCGCGCAGCAGGATGTGGTCGCACTGCTCGCAGTGGAACGTGTCGCCCTCGCGGATGATGTCGACGCCGATCAGCGCGAAGTGGCTGACCCCGAACATGTTGATGTCGCCGTCGAACGTCGCGGTGTGGGCGCCGTCGGCCGCCTCGACGATGATCGGCGCGGCGTCGGTGCCCTGGCGGTCCTCCCAGTAGTTGACCGAGGTGGCCTGCGGGTAGATGCCCGCGACGAGCTCCAGCCGGTAGCCGGTCGTCAGCTCGGCGCCGGCGGGGATCCGTTGCCACGCAGCGTTGATCGTCCTCATCGCCGATGCCCGGTCGTGGCCGTCGCGGCTGTCGTCACCGTTCACCGGATCCACCCAGATGTCGGTGCCGGTGAACGTGCCGATGTCGACGGGATCGGCGACGACGCCGAGCGAAGGGGAGGCGACGCCGGCAGACGTTCGCGCCGGGTCCGTCGGTCCTGCGGCGCCCGCGGCGCCCGCCGCCGTGTCGTCGTTGCCGGAGCCGCAGGCGGAGATCGCCACGACCACCGCGAACAGCACCCCGATCGCGCGCAACCGTGTCGTGGAGCGGTCGACATTGCGCATCCCATCTCATCGGCCGCTCCCGCCCGAACATGAGGTCCGGCGCGCTCACGACCGCACCGGACGAGGTGTCTGTCCCGTACCGGTCGTCATCCGACCGAGCGATGCACGGTGGGCTCATGACCGGAACGGCGCAGACGGGGCACACCGACGTCGTCTAGGCAGCGCTGTCTGGATGGAGTGAGGGTTGCCTAACAGGCGCGCGGCCGGAGACGCAACAGCATCGCTAACCTCCGTGGGACGAACCGACGAGCGCGCCGCGGCGTGAACGAACAGGAGGCCCGACGTGACGGACGCATCGAACGCTGCGCGGTCGGCAGAACCCGGCTCCGGCGCGCGACCCGGGACGGGCCGCCGCCCACCGCTCGACGACAGCGTCGCGCTCGCCGAGCGACTCGGCGCCGGCTGCTACGACTTCGAGGTCGTGCAGGTCGTCGAGCTGACCCCCTCGCTGCGCCGCGTCGTGCTCACCGCCGACGCGCTCGGCGGCTTTGCCCACGAGGCGGGTCAGGACCTGATGATCACGGTCGATCCGACGCCGGGATCAGTGGTCCGTCGGCGGTACACGATTCGTGCCCACGATCGGGACCTCGCCACGCTCGCCCTGCACATCGTCGTCCACGGCAACGGGCCCGGCTCACGGTGGGCGGCGGACGCGGCGCCCGGTTCGCGGATCGAAGGCATCGGCCCGCGCGGCAAGGTGACGCTCGCCGCCGACGCCGACTGGCACCTGTTCGTCGGCGACGAGACCTTCGTGCCCGCCGCCTACGCGATGTTGGAGGCGATCCCCGACGCCGGCCGTGCGATCGCCGTGTTCCAGGTCGCATCGAGCGTCGACGAGCGGCCGCTCACCCCGGCGATCACCGCCACCGTCGACGGCCCGACGTGGGTGCATCGCGGGGGAGCGGCGACGGTGCGGTCGGTGCTCGATGCGTTGCAGCTGCCGCCCGGGACCGGCCGGGCCTACGTCGGCGGCGAGTCGCGTCTGGTGCGCGATGTGCGCGAGACGCTGATCGAGCGCGGTCTCGACGCCGAGCACGTCGCCGCCAAGGCCTATTGGCGCGCCGATGTCGCCAACGCGCGCCACGGCGAACCCGACAGCCTCGATGAGTGACCGCTCGATCACTCGCGCGTCCCGGCCCGGCGGGCCGTAGGAGTCATGCTTCGACCGGAGCGGATCCGGTCAGAGCATGACCCGTTGCGCCCGAACCTCGACGTTCGACGCCGACCTTCCCGAATGACACGGCTGGCGCCAGCGAACGCAGTCAGTCGTCGGCGAAGTCGTTCGGGTATTCGGGCGGGTATTCGGGGCGCCAGCGGGCAGTGGCGGCGCGGCGTTCGAGGAGAGCGGGGTCGGCGGCCAGGCGCTCGTCGGCCACGCCGTCCGCGACCGCCTGGCGGGCGACGGCGACCGCGACGACGTCGGCGACCTCCCGCGTCGCCGACAGCGGTGGCAGCAGGCGCGGTTCGTCCGCGGACACCGGCGTCAGGCTGCCGATCGCGGTCGCGGCGGCGGCGAGCATCCCGTCGGTGATCTCCCGCGCTCGGGCGGCGACGGCACCTCGCCCGAGTCCCGGGAACAGGTACAGGTTGTTGACCTGGGCGATGGCGATCGTGTGCTCACCGAAGGGGACCGGCGGGAACGGACTGCCCGTGCCGATCAGCGCCCGACCGGAGGTCCACGCAACGACGTCCGAGGGGATGGCCTCGGCGCGCACCGTCGGGTTCGACAGCGGCATGATGATCGGGCGCTCGACCGTCGCGGCCATCGCACGGACGATGTCGTGGGTGAACAGACCCGGCTGGCCGGTGACGCCGACCAGCGCGTGCGGCTGCACCCGTTGGACGACGTCGAGCAGCGACACGCGACCGTCGCCCGACGTGCTCCACGCGGCCACGTCGTCCGTCGCGTGGGCGAAGTCGAGTTGGAAGTCGAGCAGGCTCGGCAGACCACGGTGGACGAGCCCGTCGCGGTCCACCAACCAGCACCGCCGCTGTGCTTCGGCGGCAGGCAGGCCGGCGGCGATCAGCGCCTGCACCGTCTGACGGGCGATGCCCGTGCCCGCGGAGCCGGCGCCGGCGATCACCAGCCGCAGGTCACGCAACGGCGTGCCGGTGGCGCGCAGGCCGCCGACGATCGCCGCCACCGTGACCGCCGCGGTCCCCTGGATGTCGTCGTTGAACGAGCAGATCGAGTGGCGGTGGCGTTCGAGCAGTCGGGTCGCGTTGGCCTGGGCGAAGTCCTCCCACTGCAGCACGACACCCGGGCACAGCGCGCGCACCGCGGCGACGAACCTGTCCGTCAGCTCCTCGTACTCGGTGCCGCGGAGCCGGCGGTGGCGCCAGCCGAGGTACAGCTCGTCGGACAGCAGCGCTTCGTTCTCGGTCCCCGCGTCGAGCAGCACCGGCAACGTCCGCTGCGGATCGATCCCACCGACGGCGGTGTACAACGCGAGCTTGCCGATCGGAATGCCCATCCCGCCGGCGCCGAGGTCGCCGAGGCCGAGCACGCGCTCGCCGTCGGTGACGACGATGATGTCGATCACGCCGCCGTCGATCACGTTGGCGAGCAGCTCCGGGATGCGGTCGCGATCCTGCCACGACACGTACAGGCCGTGATGTCGCCGATACGACTTCGACCACTCCTGGCACGCCAGACCGACGGTCGGTGTGTACACGATCGGCAGCAGCTCCTCGAGGTGGTCGGACAGGAGCCGGTAGAACAGCACCGAGTTGCGCTCCTGCAGGTCGCGCAGGAAGAGGTGCCGGCCGAGGTCGGTGTGCTGTGCGTCGTAGTCGATCCGCTCCCGCCCGAGCTGGGTCTCGAGCGACTCGACCACCGGCGGCAACAACCCGTGCAGCCGGTACCGATCGCGCTCGGGGTTCGTGAAGGCCGTGCCCTTGTTCCGGTACCGATCGCTCAGCAGCTCGTGGCCGGTCTGCACGGCGGCCACGCTACCGACCGGGCTCGGCCGCGCTACCGACGGCTCAGGGAGTCAGCAGCAGCGCGAGACGACGGTTGGCGATCGTCAGCCCGATGAGCCCGAGCACGGCGAGGTACAGCGCGTCGAGCAGCAGGTCCGGGCCGATGTCGCCGAGCACGAGCGATCGCACGAGGTGCACTCCGTGGTACAGCGGTGAGCACTCGACGACCACCTGCATCCATCGCGGGTACACGGACAACGGGTAGAAGGTGGCCGAGAACAGGAACAGCACGAGCTGCGTCATCGTGATGAACTCGAAGTCCTCGAACGTGCGCATGTAGCTCGTCGCGGCCATCCCGGTCGCGGCGAACGCGAAGCCGATCAGGGTGCACGCAGGCAACGCGAGCACTGCCCACCACGACTCGAACAGGCCCATGCAGCCCATCACGATCAGGAACGCGACGGCGTAGATCAGCCCACGGATGAGGGCCCAGGTGATCTCTCCGACCGCGACGTCGCGCACCCGCATCGGCGTGGCGAGCACGGCGTCGTAGAGCTTGTCGTGCTTGAGCTTGAAGAACACGTTCATCGTCGAGTCGTACAGCGCCCCGTTGAACGCCGAGGACGCGAGCAGCGCCGGGGCGACGAACGTGCGATAGGTGAGCTGCTCCCCGTGTGCGCCGACGACGGGACCGACCAGCTTGCCGACGCCCACGCCGATCGACAGGAGGTAGAACAGCGGCTCGAAGAAGCCGGAGACGATGATCGTCCAGTGCACCTTGTAGTGGAGGAGGTTGCGCTCGACGAGGCGCCGCCCCCGTCCCGGCCGGCGGCTGGAGCTGAGCGCGTCGAACGTGATGCTGCCGGTTCGGGTGACGGTGCTCATGGCACGAGCACCCGCCGGTAGCGCACCGCGGCGACCGCGGTGCCGGCGGCGATGAACGCGCCGAGCACGGCGACGTGGCCGAGCGCGCGCCACAGCCCGATCCCGCCGAGCGCGAGCCCACGACAGAGGTCGACGCCGTGCCACATCGGCGTGACGTACGCGATCGGGCGGATCCACGGCGGGAGCTGGCCGACAGGGAAGAACGCACCTGCGAACAACGACATCGGGGTGATCACGAACCGGTTGATCGACGCGAACCCGCTGTCGCTCGTGAGCGCCACCGAGTACCCGGCCATCGGTGCCGCCATCGCCATCCCGCAGAGCACCGCGGCCGGGATCGCGAGCAGCACCAGCGGCGACTCGACCGCACCGAACAACAGCATCACCACCACGAACGACGCGGCGACGGTGAACGCCCTGAACGTCATGTACACGAGGTGCCCGAACAGCGCGTCCCGCGGCTGCAACGGTGTGTTGGTCATCGCCAGGTAGGCCCGGTTCCAGCGCACTGCGCCGTTGACGGGCCACATCGCCTCCTGCGACGCGACCATCAGCGTGGTCGTCGCCAGCAGACCGGGTGCGAGGAAGGTGAGGTAGTCGACACCACCCAGCCGTGCGTCGAGCGAGCCGTTCCTGTCGACGAGCGAGCCGAGCCCGAGACCCATCGCCGCCAGGAACAGCACGGGGCGCAGGAAGCTCGACGACACCGAGCCGCGCCAGGTGCGCTTGTAGGTGGTGGTCCAGTACGCGGTGGCGCGCATCCACGGTGCCGACACGTCAGTCCACCAGCGTGCGCCCCGTCAGGCGCAGGAACACGTCCTCGAGCGTGCTGCGGCGCACGAGGACCGTCTCCGGCCGCAAGCCGCGCTGGCTGACCGTCTCGGCCACCGCGTCGCCGTCGTCCGCGTAGAGCAGCACGCGGTCCGGGAGCACCTCGATCCGTTCGGCGAGATCGGCCACCTTGTCGGCCATCACCTCGTTGCGGTCGGGAGCGAACCGCAGCTCGACCACCTCCCGTGACGAGTGCTCGGCGATCAGCTGCAGCGGCGTGCCCTCGGCGGCGATCCGCCCCTTGTCCATCACCACCAGCCGGTCGCACAGCTGCTCGGCCTCGTCCATGTAGTGGGTGGTCAGCACGAGCGTCACGCCCTGCTGCTTCAGGCGGTACAACCGGTCCCACAGCACGTGCCGGGCCTGCGGATCGAGCCCGGTGGTCGGCTCGTCCAGCAGCAGCACCTGCGGCTCGTTGATCAGTGCGCGGGCGATCGTCAGCCGGCGCTTCATCCCGCCCGACAGCGTCTGCACCCGCGCCTTCGCTCGATCGGAGAGCTGGGCGAAGTCGAGCAGCTCCTCGGCGCGTTGGCGGGCAACCTTGCGCGAGAGGTCGAAGTAGCGGCCGTAGATCAGCAGGTTGTCGAAGACGGTGAGCTCGTTGTCGAGCGTGTCGTCCTGCGGCACGACCCCGAGCCGGGAGCGGATCTGTGCCCCGTGGGTGTCGGGATCGAGCCCGAGGATGCGCAGCTCGCCACCCGAACGAGGCGAGGTGCAGCCGATCATCCGCATCGTGCTGCTCTTGCCGGCGCCGTTCGGGCCGAGGAACCCGAACGCCTCGCCGGGGCGGACCGTGACGTCGATGCCGGCGACCGCGACGAAGTCACCGAAGCGCTTCGTCAGCGCTCGCGCCTCGATCAGGGGATCCGCCACACGGCGCGACGCTACTGGCGCGCGGCGGGCGCCCAGAGGTGAATTGCACGGTCTTTTCGACCGTTTTCGGGTCGATCCGACCCGACTACTGTGTCCCGCACGATCCGGCACGTGGTCGCATCGGGAAGTGGAGCAGGGCGATGGCAACGGGCACGGTGAAGTTCTTCAACGCTCAGAAGGGCTACGGGTTCATCTCGCGGGAGGAGGGCGCCGACGTGTTCGTGCACTACTCCAACATCGAGGGCAAGGGGTACCGGTCGCTCGAGGAAGGCCAGGCCGTCGAGTTCGAGATCGGCCCCGGCCGCAAGGGCGACGAAGCCCTCAACGTGAAGGCGATCTGAACGTCTCACCTGTCGTCGGCCTGGTGCCGCACGGGCGGCGGATCAGCGACCGTCGGCACGCCAGAGCTCGAGCGGCGTGAGGTCGCGACGGCCGCCGAAGGGCAGCGCGACGAGCTCGCCTCCGAGTCCGGCCGAGGCGTAGGCCGCGCACACCACCTGGAGCACATCGCGCCCGAACGCCGCGCTCATCACCGGGGTGCGACCGGCGGCGATGTCGGCGGACAGCGCGCGGAGCTGACCGAGGTACCCGAACTGCTCGACCACCGGGATCGGTGCCGTCGGCTCCGGCAGTGCCACGGGTTCGCCGTCGTGCTCGAGCGAGATCGCCGGCAGGAGCTCGAGCCGCAACACGCCCGTGTCGCTGGCAGCCTGCACGTCCCACACCGCGTCGGCGGGGCCTTGCCAGCTCGACACGACGTGTGCGCGCAGGCCGGATGCGAAGTGCAGCTGCACCTCGGCATGCTCGTCGGACCCATGGCCGGTGCCGCCGCGCAACGCGGCGCTCACCGCCTGCGGGCGACCTTCGCCGGCGGCTCCGGCGAGCAGCAACACCAGGGCGAGCGGGTGCACGCCGAGGTCGAACAGCGCCCCGCCACCCCACTCGTCGGAGGTGAACGCGCCCCACGTCGGCAGCTCCTGCAGGGTGCGCGCTTCGAGATGGGT
>JAODBQ010000148.1 GCA_025464045.1 Ilumatobacteraceae bacterium | reverse complement strand
GGGCGAGTCGAGCGGCAGCAGGAACATCGTCAGACCCTGGTGCTTGGGCACGTCCGGGTCGGTGCGCGCCATCAGCTGGCCGATCTTCGCCTTGTGTGCGTAGGAGTTCCACACCTTCTGCCCGTTGACGATCCACTCGTCGCCGTCGCGCACCGCTCGGGTCTTCAGCCCGGCGAGGTCGGACCCGGCTTCCGGCTCGCTGAGCAGCTGCGAGCACAGCAGGTCGCCGCGGTAGATCGGACCGAGGAAGCGCTGCTTCAGCTCCTCGCTGCCGTGCACCTCCACCGCCGGGCCGACCATGTCCCACGACACGCCGTAGTGGCCCTGGCCGGGGACGTCGAACTCGGCCTCGAGCTCGCGGTAGAGGTCGTTCAACTCCGGGTCGAGCCCGCCGCCGCCGTACTCCTTCGGCCCACCCGCCCACGCGAAGCCGGCGTCGAACGCCTTGGCCCGCCACGCAGCTGCCGCGGCCAGCAGCTCGTCCTCGTGCTGCGGATCCGATGAACCCATCAGGTGCACGTCGCCGTCGCCGTGACCCCAGACGAACGTCTCGGACTTGATCGGTCGCCGCGGAGCGTTGGCCTCCAGGAAGGCCGTCGCCTCGTCCACGAACTGTCGACGTTGTGCCTCGTCCACCGCGCAACCCTCCTCCGACGGCCTCTGCCGTCGTCGGCTGTTCTAACAAACAGCCGTCAGAACTTCCCAACGCGGATGTGGCGGACAGCGACCGCTCCCCCTGCCGCGCACGGGGCGTCGAGCACCTACCGTCGCACCTCGTGACGATCACCCACCGGCGCTCCGGCGACCACCGGCACCTGCCCCTGCACGGCATCCGCGTCCTCGAGTGCGGGGACACGCTCGCCGCGGCGTACGCCGGCCGGCTGTTCGTGGAGCTCGGGGCAGACGTGGTCAAGGTCGAGCTGCTCGGCGGTGATCCGCTGCGTCGGGTCGGCCCGTTCGCGTTCCCACCCGTCGTCGATGCCGATCCCGGCGCGAATGCTGGCGCGGCTGCCGGTCCCAGCGTCTCGTTCGCGTACTACCACGCCGGCAAGCGCTCGGTCGCGGTCGATCACGCTGCGGTGGCGAGCGCGACGTTGCTCGGGGACCTGGCACGGCGAGCCGACGTCGTGATCCGCTGCACGGCGTCCGGCGACGACTGGATCGACGACGAGGCGCTGCACGACGCGCAGCTCGCCAACCCGGGTCTCGTCGTGGTCGACATCTCCACGTACGGTCGGCAGTCGGGCGACGCATCGATGAGCGATCTCCTCGCGCTCGCCGCCAGCGGCCTGCTGCTGTTGAACGTCGACAGCGACGGCAACCCGCTGCGCTACCGCGGCGAGCTGGCCTCGGTCCACGCCGCAGCGGACGCGGTCCTGGCCGCGATCAGTGCGTTGCTCGGCAGGCTCGGCGACGGTGCGGGGCAGCGCATCGACATCTCCGCACAGGCCGCGACCGCGGCGATCCTGACGGCAATCGCGATCTACACCTACACCGGCGATCTGCCGCAGTTCGGCGGGCTGCCGGCGATCGCGCCGTGGGGCTTCTTCGAGTGTGCGGACGGTACGGCGCTGATCATGGTCAACGAGGACGCGCAGTGGGTCGGCTTGCGGCGCGTGCTCGGGGAGCCGGAGTGGGCCGCGATCGAGCTGTTCGACACCAACGCCGTCCGGCGCGAGAACTTCGAGCTGGTCAACGCGCTCGTCGCCGAGGCGCTGAAGGAGAGGGGGCTCGACGAGCTCCTCGCGGCATGCACCCGCGACGGCGTTCCCGCGTCGAAGGTCCACACCGCGGCCGATGTCGTGGCCTGGCCGCACCTGCACGAGCGCGGCTACCTCGCCCCGCTCGACGTCGGTACGGGCGACCAGCCGCACACCGTGCTCGCGCCCGGCTCGCCGTGGCGGTTCGCACGCACGACGGCGCCGCCGATCTCCCGCCGAGCTCCACGGCTCGGCGAGCACACCTCGACCGCCGTACAGGACTGGGAGACGGCCACGGACACGCCCGAGGCGCGCTCGATCGGCGCGGCAGCCGCCGCGCCGGCAGCGCCGTTGGCGGGTCGTCGGGTCGTGGACATGACGTGGGTGTGGGCCGGACCGTACGCGGCGATGCAGTTCGCCCACCTCGGCGCCGATGTGGTCAAGGCCGAGTCGGATCGGCGCATCGACGTCACCCGCATCCTCAACCCGTTCGCCGACGACGTCCGCGGCGTCAACCGCTCCGGCTACTTCAACATGTACAGCCAGGGCAAGCGCAGCATCACCGTCGACGTGACCCAGCCCGACGGCCTCGCGCTGCTGAAACGGATCATCGCCGGGTCCGACCTGATCATGGACAACATGCGTCCCGGCGCGATGGTGCGCCTGGGTCTCGGGCCGGACGTGCTCGAGGCGCTCGAGCCCGCGCTGGTGGCCGTGGCGATGAGCGGCTTCGGCGAGACCGGTCCCGAGCGGGACCAGATGGCGTACGGCGCAGTGATCGACGCGCTGTGCGGCGTGTCGGCGAGCAACGGTCCGCCAGGAGTCGGACCGACGTTCTTCCCGATGTCGATGCCCGATCCGTGCGCCGGCATCCACGCCTCGATCGCGGCCGCAGCCGCGATCTACCGCGCGCAGCGAACGGGACGCGGCGACCGCGTCGAGATCTCGATGACCGAGGCGACGATCGCCGCGTTCCCGTGGCCGGTGCTGATCGAGAGCGCCGGAGCCGGACCGGTCGTCAACGTCGGCAACCGCGACGACACGATGTGCCCCCACGGCACGTTCGCCTGCGCCGGGACGCGTCAGTGGCTGGCGGTGGTGTCGCGCGACGACGCGGACTTCGCTGCGCTCGCATCGGTCATCGGCCGGCCCGAGCTCGCCACCGACGCGCGGTTCGCCACGTTCGCCGCACGCAAGCAGCACGAGGACGAGGTGGAGGCCGCGGTGTCCGCGTGGACCAGCACGCGGTCGCGCGCCGAGGCGGCGGCCGAGCTCACTGCCGCCGGTGTTG
>JAODBQ010000147.1 GCA_025464045.1 Ilumatobacteraceae bacterium | reverse complement strand
TCGACCGTGAACTCCTGGCCGATCTCGAACCCGTCGACATCGTCGACGCGGAGCTCGACCAGGCGACGGCCCGGCTCGACGCCGGCCTTCGCGAAGTGCCCGGCCTCGGGCTTGGTGAGCTTCCTGGCGTCCCTGTGGCCGTAGGTGACCTGCAGCGCCGTGTACCCATCGCGTTCGGTGGTCTTCACCTGCACGATGCGCGCAGGCTCGACGCGGAGCACGGTGACGGGCACGACCTTGTCGTTGACCCACACCTGGCTCATGGCGACCTTCTCGCCAACAATCGCTTGTAGTGCCATGCCGGCAGCCTTTTCGGTCGGACCCGGACGAACCGGGCAGCGTTGCTTGTACCTGTGCACGGCACCGTGGCCCGGAGGCGGATGCCGTTCACGCAGATGCTCCGCAGGTCAGGCGACCGGCGGAGCATCGAGATCGTTTGTGCCGTGTGGTTCCCCTGGTGAGGGGCGCACACGGACGTCGATTGACCGGGCAACGCTATCGGCGCGCGCCGGGCGTCGCCAACCCCCTGTTGTCGTGTGCAGGCAACGGCTGGATCGGCCATCGACGGTGGGCGCTCACCCACGCTGCGTCGAGAACGCACCGGCCTGTCAGCGAACGTTCACGGAGATGGTCCGAATGGCCCATTCCGCCGCGCGAGGACGCTGCGTAGCGTGCAATCGCTGGGAAGGGAGTGCGGTCGACGTTCGGGATCGGCCAGCGGCACATGCAGAGATCGACGACACCACGGCGCGAGCCACTCGATCATGAGGTCTCGGTCGCAGACTTCATCGATTCCATCGATCAGCGCCAGGGCAAGCACCTGCGCGCCCTGCTGATCATCGGCGACGCGGTCGCCCTCGGCGTCGCCATCGTCACCGTCCTCTTCCTCGGCACCTTCCGTGACGAGCAGGGCCTGACCAGCACCGGGCAGGCCTCGATGGTGTTCATCGCCGCCGGCCTGTGGACGATGCGTTCCCAGGGCCTGTGGCTGGCCCGGGTCAGCGCCATCCGGGTGGTGGAGATCACCCGGATCTCGCGAGCGCTCGCCCTCACGTTCGGGGCGATGCTCGTCTTCGACCGCGTCATCCACTTCGGCCTCTACGTCCGCCACCTCAGCGCAGCGGCGATCGTCGGCTGGGTGCTCGTCGTCACCTGGCGCTCGATCTACCGCACCTGGCTCTCCAGCGCCCGCTCCCGCGACCTCTACTGCCGGCGGGTGATCACGGTCGGCACCGACGACGAGACCACCCGGCTGATCGCGATGTTCACCACCCACCCCGAGCTCGGCGTGCGCGTCGCCGGCGTGATCGGCCATCGCGACCAGGCCGAGGCGCTCGGCTCGGCGTCGCTGTGGCTCGGGACCAGCAACGACGCCGAGCGGATCGTCGAAGCCGCCCACGTCAGCGGCGTCATCGTCTCGTCGATGGGGATCACCGGCCGCCGGCTGAACGAGCTGATCCGGCACTTCCAGTCCCGCGGCGTGCACGTGCACATCGCCACCGGCATCGCCGGCATCGACGCCCGGCGCATGCGCTCGCTCCCGCTCGGCCACGAGCCGTTGCTGTACATCGAGGCGCCGTCGCTCGGCAAGGCCCAGCGCATCGGCAAGCGGTTGTTCGACACGGCCTCCGCGACGGTCGCGCTCGTGCTCACCAGCCCGCTGTGGATCGCGATCGCGATCGCCGTCAAGGTCAACGACGGCGGCCCGGTGTTCTTCCGCCAGGAGCGCATCGGCCTCGGCGGTGCCACGTTCGGCGTCTACAAGTTCCGCACGATGATGGTCGACGCCGAGGCCCAGCTGGCCACGCTGGCAGGGGTGAACGAGCGTCGCGGACCGCTGTTCAAGATGGAGAACGACCCGCGAGTCACCCGCGTCGGCCGCTTCCTACGCAGCACCAGCCTGGACGAGCTGCCGCAGCTGCTCAACGTGCTGCGCGGTGAGATGAGCCTGGTCGGGCCGCGTCCGGCGCTCCCCAAGGAAGTCGCCGAGTTCTCCCCCGAGCGGCGCAACCGGGAGTCCGTCGTGCCGGGCATCACCGGCCTGTGGCAGGTGGAGGCCCGGGACAACCCGTCGTTCGAGGCCTATCGCCGCCTCGACCTGTTCTACGTCGAGAACTGGTCGATCACGCTCGACCTGATGATCATCCTCGGCACCCTCGAGCAGCTCGTCGCCAAGGTGATCACCACCGTCCGGCCGCGCCGCGACCCACTCGCGGCCACCGCGATCCCTGCCCTGGTCGAAGCCGGCCTCCCCGCCGGCCCCCAACCCACCTGACCCCTGCCGCTGCCGCGCCGACCTGGTCGACGCGACCTGGCCGACGAGCGAGCTGGCCGACGAGCGAGCTGGCCGACGGGCGATCTGACCGACGAGCGACCTGGCCGACCGGTCATGATCTGACCGAGGACGGCTCGGTGAGGCGGTGACCGGAACGGCGCGATGGGCGCGCTCCGAGGAGCCGGTCATCCGGTGACCGGAAGTGCTCCGGCCGGAACATGACCGCCTCCACCCGAACCGCGGGCCCGAGCGAACGCGGACCGTTGCGCGTCGACCTCCGCTAGCGTTCGGAGCCAAGCGGATGGGTCACGGAGGTTCACCGATGGCTCGGTTGGGGTTCAGCTCGCGGCGGAGCTCGAGGTCGTGGAGGTTCCTCCTCGGCGCGAGCCTGCTCGGGGTCGCGTCCGGGACGCTCGGCGTCGCCGGTGCCGGCGACCAGGTCGCCGCGGCACCCGTCCGGCCCGAGGGTGCCGCCGCCGTGCAGCCCGATCGGGTGCTGGACACCCGCATCGGGCTCGGCGCTCCCGTCGGCCAGGTCCGTCCGGGCAACGTGCTGACGCTGGCGATCCCCGCGGCGCGGTCGGCCGGGGCGACGTCCGTCGTGCTCAACGTCACCGCCACCGAGGCCTCCGGTCCCGGGTGGGTGAAGGTGTGGCCGTGCGGCGCTCCCGAGCCGACCACCTCCGCGCTGAACTTCGAACCGGCGCACATCGCCGCCAACGCCGTGGTCGTCGGTCTCGGCAACGGCAGCGTGTGCATGTCGACGTATGCCCCGGTCCACCTCGTCGCCGACCTGTCGGGGTGGTTCACCGGCACCAACGACTTCACCGGCACCACTCCCAACCGCGTCCTCGACACCCGCACCACGGGCACGCCGCTCCAGCCGGGAGTGGAGACGCGCCTGCGCGTCGCCGGTACCGCGGGAGTCGCCGCCGCGGCCACGATCGCCGCGCTGAACCTCACCGTCGTCGGTCCGCCGGCGGCCGGCTGGGTCGTCGCCTACCCGTGCGGCACGCCGTCCAACGCGTCCACGGTGAACTTCAACGCCGGCGAGATCGTCGCCAACCTGACCTTCGTCGCGCTCGCAGGCGGTGACGTGTGCCTGCGCTCGTACGCGACCACCGACGTCGTCGTCGACACCTACGGATGGTCGAACGGCGCCGGCGCGCTGAAGGTGCAGTCGCCGAGCCGCCTGGTGGACACCCGCACCTGGGCGTACGGGCAGCTCCACAACGGCTCCAAGATCTCGCTGCGCGTGGCCGGTCGGGGCGGGGTGCCCAACGATGCCGCGGCGGCGCTGATCACGGTCACGGACACGAACACCTCCGGGCCGGGCTTCGTCACCGTCTGGCCGTGCGACCAACCGCTACCGAACGCCTCGACCATCAACACATGGTCCGATCAGCTGCGCTCCAACCTCGCGCTCGTCAAGCTCGCGGCCGACGGCACCGCCTGCCTCCAGCTGTACACGTCGAACAGCACCCCGCTCGACCTGGTCGTGGACGCTGTCGGGTGGGAGACGGGCGGCCCGTCGCGTGCAGCCCCGCCCGACCAGCCGACCGCGCCGACTCCGCCGACGACGACCGTGCCGTCGCAGCAGCACTTCGGGACGTTGCCGGTGGGTGCGGTGTTGCCGACGGATGCGCAGTGCGCGGCGGCGGTGCGTCCGGCGGCGGAGATCCGCCCGGCGAACGCGTCGTTCAACAACACCCGCGGTTCGACCCCGCAGTCGGGGTTCTATGCCCGGGTGACCGGGAACTTCACCGGGACCACCGACGAGATCATCCAGTGGGTGTCGTGCAAGTGGGGCATCGACGAAGACATCGTGCGCGCCCAGACCGCCAAGGAATCGGGCTGGTTCCAACGCAACGGCGGTGACTTCACCACCGACTCGACCAGGTGCGTGCCGGGTCATCCCGTTGGTGCCGATGGTGTTGCCGGGCAGTGCCCGGAATCGATCGGGATGATGCAGGTCCGCTACCCGTACTGGTCCGCCGCGTTCCCCTCGGCGAC
>JAODBQ010000142.1 GCA_025464045.1 Ilumatobacteraceae bacterium | reverse complement strand
GGCGCCACCCGCGGGCACGACGCCCGCACGCCCGTCGCGGCGCACCCTGTCCGACACCCGCCCCGAGCTCCCCGATCGGATCAGCGAGGGTCGACCGTCGCTGGAGGCGGCGAACCAGGCGCTCGTCCGCAAGCCGCAGATCGGCGATACCCGACCGGCACCCGGCACCGCCGGCAGTGCACCCGCGCCGGCCGTGCAGGAGACCAACGGGCCGGCGGCGAAGACGAAGCGGCCCGCCAGGGCGAAGGCCGCGCCGGCCGAGGGATCGCCGCGCGAGAGCCGGGGCGCCGAGTCCGGAGACGGGTCGAAGAAGCGACGCAAGCGCGCGTCGGGCGCCACCGCGCCGGAGATGCCCGCCGAGCTCGACGCCGAATCACTGGAACGGCGCAGGGGTCGTGAGCGCAACGGCCGCCCGGTGGGGCGCTACCTGATGGCGGTGCAGGTCCGCCCGACGGTCACCCAGGTGGCGGTCCTCGAAGGTCGCAACCTGATCGAGCACTACGTCAGCCGGCCGGCCGACGACGTCAGCCAGATCCACGGCAACATCTACCTCGGCAAGGTCCAGAACGTGCTGCCCGGCATGGAGGCCGCGTTCGTCGACATCGGCACGCCGAAGAACGCGGTGCTGTACCGCGGCGACGTGCAGTACGACGCGGAGGACATCGTCGAGAAGGGCGCGAACCTGCGCATCGAGCAGATGATCAAGGCCAAGCAGCTGCTCGTCTGTCAGGTCACGAAGAACCCGATCGGGGCGAAGGGCGCGCGACTCACCCAGGAGGTGTCGCTGCCGGGCCGGTTCGTGGTCCTCATCCCGAACTCGAAGACCTACGGCATCTCCAAGCGCCTGCCCGACGACGTGCGCAAGCGGCTGCGCGGGATCCTCGATCGGGTCAAGCCCGCGGAGCACGGCCTCATCGTGCGGACCGCCGCCGAGCACGCGACCGAGCACGAGCTGCGCGCCGACATGACCCGGCTGCTCGATCAGTGGACCGCGATCGAGACGAAGGCGAAGCGGGCGAACAGCCCGACGCTGCTCTACCGTGAGCCCGAGCTGGCGGTGCGGGTGATCCGCGAGGAGTTCAACGCCGAGTACCGCGGGGTGGTCATCGACGACCAGCGGCTGTTCGAGGATGTGCGCGACTACGTGCAGGCGTTCAACCCGGAGCTGGCGGATCGCATCGAGCTCTACGACTCCGACGCCGAGGGTCTGCCGCTGTACGAGCGCAACCACATCCACGAGCAGCTGCACAAGGCGCTCGATCGCAAGGTGTGGCTGCCGAGCGGTGGCTCGCTGATCATCGAGCACACCGAGGAGCTGACGGTGATCGACGTCAACACCGGCAAGAACGTCGGCACCTCGAACCTCGAGGAGACGGTGTTCCGCAACAACCTCGAAGCCGCCGAGGAGGTCGCCAAGCAGCTGCGCCTGCGCGACATCGGCGGGATCGTGGTGATCGACTTCATCGACATGGAGATCAAGGACAACCGGCGCAAGGTCGTCGAGTCGTTCCGCGCCGCGCTCGCCCGCGACAAGACCCGCACGCAGGTGTTCGACATCACCGAGCTCGGCCTCGTGGAGATGACGCGCAAGCGCATCGGCGAAGGACTGCTCGTCAACTTCGCCGACCAGTGCCCGAACTGCGAAGGCCGCGGCGTGCTCATCGACCACGCGTTGATCGACTGAGCGGGTTGGGCCTGCTGGCCTGGCCCGATACATTGCCGAGGCTATGTACGCAGTGATCGCATCAGGTGGCAAGCAGACCCGCGTTGCCGAGGGAGAGCAGGTTCACATCGAACTGCTCCAGGCCGAGCAGGGCGGCGAGGTCTCCTTGCGCCCGGTGCTGCTCGTCGACGGCGACACGGTGCTGGCCACCCCAGACCAGCTCAAGGGCGCCTTGGTGAAGGCCACCATCGTCGGGTTCGCCAAGGGCCCGAAGATCGACGGCTTCACCTACAAGCGTCGGACCAACCAGCGCCGCCGGTACGGCCATCGCCAGCAGTACCACGTCGTCGAGATCACCTCCATCACGAAGGGCTGACCCCGGACATGTCGAAGACCAAAGGTGGCGGGTCCACCCGCAACGGCCGCGACTCCAACGCACAGCGCCTCGGCGTGAAGGTGTTCGGCGGCACGCAGATCCACGCCGGCACGATCATCGTCCGTCAGCGCGGCACCAAGTTCCACCCCGGCAAGAACGTCGGCATCGGCGGCGACGACACGCTGTTCGCGCTGATCGACGGCGCGGTGAAGTTCGGCCAGCGCGGTGGGCGCAAGGTCGTCGACGTCGAAGTCGTCGACGCCGTGGCCTCTGCCTGACGCGACACCCAGCACTGCCGGCCCCGGCCGGCGCCCGGTCCGATGACGACCGGATCGATCAGCAACGTGTGGTCAGGACCGCCGACGAACCGTCGGCGGTCCTGCTGCATCCGGCTCGTGGTCGCCGTGCAGGAGCGAAGCCGCGGCGACACCACCGAGCCCACCGAACAGGTGCCCCTGCCAGGAGACGCCCGGCCGCGGCAGCACGCCCCACAGCACGCTGCCGTACAGGACCAGGACGAGGAACCCGCCGAGCAGGTACAGCGGGGCACGGGCGAAGATGCCACGCGTGACGAGGTACAGCAGGTAGCCGAAGACGAGGCCGCTCGCCCCGACGACCAGGGTGCCGCTCCCGCCGGTGAGCCAGGTGCAGAGCCCGCCGATCAGCCCGA
>JAODBQ010000101.1 GCA_025464045.1 Ilumatobacteraceae bacterium | reverse complement strand
CGGCGATCCCGGAGTGGATCACCTCGTCGCCGGCGTGGAGCTGGCCGTCGATCACCCGGTTGACGTTGCTCTCGTTGCCGGGGATCGCGTGGCTGGAGAGGATCACGGTGTCGGTGTCGCCGATCTTCACGAACCGGTTCTCACCACGGGCGAGCAGCGCCAGGGCGGACATCGGCTCACCCTGCGACCCAGTCGAGATCACGCACACCTTGCCGGGGGGCAGCCGGTCGATCTCCTCGACGTCGACCAGTGCGGACTCGGGGATGTTCAGCACGCCGAGGTCGCGCCCCATGCGCACGTTCTTCTTGATCGACAGGCCGAGCGTGGCGATGACGCGGCCCGAGGCGATCGCCGCGTCGGCGATCTGCTGGATGCGGTGGAGGTGGCTGGCGAAGCTGGCGGTGATGATCCGCCGACCGGCCTGCTCGTGGAACAGCTGGCGGAGCACGGCGCCGACGCTCGTCTCGCTCGGCGCGTGTCCGCGCTCCTCGGCGTTGGTCGAATCGGCGAGCAGCAACCGGATGCCCTCGGACTTGGCGATCTCGCCGATGCGGGCGATGTCGGTGCGCCGGCCGTCGACCGGCGTCAGGTCGAGCTTGAAGTCGCCCGTGTGCAGGATGACGCCCTGCGGCGTGTGCACCGCGACCGCGTGGGCGTGCGGCACCGAGTGGGTGACGGGGATGAACTCGACGTCGAACGGGCCGATCATCCGTCGCTCGCCGTCCTGGACGGTGATCAGCTCGGTGCGGCCGAGGAGACCGGCCTCCTCGATCCGGTTGCGGGCCAGGCCGAGCGTCACGGCCGAGCCGAAGATCGGGAAGCTCAGCTCGCGCAGCAGGTAGTGCAGCGCGCCGACGTGGTCCTCGTGACCGTGGGTGGCGACGACGCCTTCGATCCGGTCGGCGTTGGCGCGCAGCCAGGTGAAGTCGGGCAGGACGAGGTCGATCCCGTGCATGTCGGCATCCGGGAACATCAGCCCCACGTCGATCAGCAGCACGCGATCCTGCTGCTCGATGGCCATGCAGTTGCGGCCGATCTCGCCGAGGCCGCCGAGGAACACGATCCGCACCGGATCGGCTCCGCCGGGGGCGGCACCACCCGCGGGCCGGGCAGCGGGTGCGCGGGATGCGCCGGATCTCGTTCCGGACGCACGCCGGGCAGGTTCAGCCATGTGCGACAGTCAACCGGGTCAGGCGGCCGTTCGGCTCACGACATCGGACGATCCGACGATGCGTCGCGCCACCGTTGCAGGTTGGCGAGCACATCCGGGACGCGTTCGTCGACGAACGCCGGCGCCGGCCCCATCGGCAGTCGCGCCTGCCCAGCGGGCAACCCGAGGTGGCGCAGCACCGCCTTGGTCGGGATCGGGTTGGGCGCGTCGTCGCCGGTCTCGAAGGCGAAGCTCTCGAGCAGCCGGGAGTTGACCGAGCGCGCGCCGAGCGTGTCGCCCTTCTCCCACAGGTCGAACATCTCCTGGTGATCGAGAGCGGTCCAGTGGGTGGCGACGCCGACGGTGCCGACCGCGCCGACGGCGAGCAACGGCAGGGTCATCGGGTCGTCGCCGCTGTAGACCTCGAAGCCGCTGGGAGCCGAACCGATCACGCCGGCGGTGGCACCGGGGTTGCCCGCGGCGTCCTTCAACGCGAGCACGTTGGAGACCTCGCGAGCGAGGCGCAGCATCATCGCCGCCTCCATCTTGCGGCCCGTGCGCACCGGGATGTCGTAGATCATCACGGGCAGCTCCGTGGCGCCGGCGATGGCGCGCATGTGCGCTTCGATGCCCGCTTGCGACGGCCGGTTGTAGTACGGGCAGACGGCGAGGATGCCCGCAGCGCCGAGCGCCGCCGCCTGCCTGGTGAGGTGGACGGAGTGGTTCGTGTCGTTGGTCCCGGTGCCCGCCACGACGGGGATGGTGACGGCCTCGCAGACGGCGGCGAGCAGCGCGAGGCGCTCGTCGTCGCTGAGGACGGGCGACTCCCCCGTGGTCCCGGCGACGACCAGGCCGTCGTGACCGTGATCCTGCAGCCACCTCGCCAGGGTGCGCGCCCCGTCGAGATCGAGCTCGCCCTCGGCGTCGAACGGTGTGACCATCGCGCTCAGCACGCGCCCGAACCGGGGCACCCGCGACGACATCAGGACCCCGCCACGGTGCAGGCCGGCGCGACGGCCGACATCAGAACGATCCCTCGTCGGCCCGATCGATCCCCTGGGAGAGGATCAGGTCCTCGTGCAGCTCCATCCACACATCGTGGTAGCTGCCGCACATCACGCCGGTGAACATATTCGTTTCACCGTCGAGGAACCGCTGGCACGAGTGCGCCAGGCGCTCCCCGTACGGACGCAGGCGTGGCAGGACCTCGGCCAGCCCGCGCACGAGCGGGACGGCGCGCTCGTTGAGCAGTGCCAGCTCGCGGACGACGACCTGGTCGTAGGCGACGTCCGCGTGGTCGTTGAGCTGACCGTCGCGCAGCTGCCACTTGCCGCACAGCTCCTTGAGCTCCTCGTTGAGGCCCAGGAACTGCGCGTAGATCGCCGGCAACCGGGGGTCCGCGCTCACCGCCACCACGTCCTCGGCCAGGATCCGGGCATGGGCTTCCTTGCCGGCCGGGGTGAGCTGCCACAGCGAGCGCGCCTCGCGGAACATGGCCAGCTCCCGCTGCTGGAGGTCGAGGAGGTGGGCATGGGCCTCGTCGAGCTCGACGTCGGCGATCTCCGCGACCACCTCGACCTTCGCGAAGCCCTTGATCCTCAGGGCGTGGAAGGTGCGGAACGACGGCTCCGACACGTGGACGTCGAAGTCGACACTGTCAGACACGGCGGACAGGTTAGATGAATCTCGACAGCACGGCGTGCGCTCGGCGCGGCACCGGCGCAGATCACGCGGTCCGACCCCACATCAGGATCCGCCGGAACGGGAAGAACTGCGGCGCGCGGTCGCCGAGGACGCCGATCAGCTCGCGCTCGTAGTCGTCGAGGAACCTGGCGTAGACGTCAGGCGCGAGGCGCTTCTGGAACCGCGTCAGCGTCGTCCCCTTGACCCACTCGACGATGTCGCGCGTCGACGGGAGGACGTGCGGGTACACCTGCAACCGGACGTGCTGCGCGGTGAAGCCGAGATCGAACAGCAGCTGGGCGTAGTGCTCCGGCTCGAGGACGTTGCGCGCGACGGGATCGACCGGCGGGCCGTCCGACCCGAACTCGCCGCAGTACGCGTCGCTGTGCGCGAGCCGATTGGCCAGCGCGTGGGCGGGCGAGCCGGCGTTGGCCGGGACCTGGACCGCGAGCTGCCCGCCGGGGGCCAGCGCCGCGGCCCAGCGCGCGAGCACCCGCGGATGGTCCGCAACCCACTGCAGGCTGGCGTTGGCGAGCACGAGGTCACGATCGCCGTCCGCGGTCCACTGCCCGATGTCGCCGAGCTCGAAGCGCAGGCGCGCACCGCCGCGCGGTCCGGCCTCGACGAGCATCGCCGCCGAGCTGTCGATGCCGACGCACTCGCCGATGTCCAGGCGGGCGACCGCCAGCGCCGTCAGCTCGCCAGTGCCGCAGCCGAGGTCGACAGCACGCCGGAGCGTCGCCGGGACGATCAGGTCGAGCAGGTCGTGGAACGGCTGGGCGCGCTCGGTGGCGAACCGGCGGTACTGCTCGGGGTCCCAATCGGTTGGCACACTTGTATGGTACTTGTCTACAAAAGTGGCGGCAAGCACCACGATCGTCGGCGCGTGGCCGCGAGACCGGCGATCACGCGTCAGTCGCCGGCAACGGGGGCGGGGGCGTCGCTGCCGAGCTCGAACGCGGCGTACTCCTCGCCGGTGTCGACCCAGTCCTCGAACTGGATGACGCCCATCTCCTCGAACTTGTGGCGCAGCCACTTGCCGTTGCGGTCCAGCAGGCCGAGCTTCTTCGTGTTCGGCACGATCTTGCTGAACAGCATCTGCTGGAACATGCCCCGGGTCGGGTCCTCGAGCAGCAACGGCATGATCTGGCGCATGTCGATGCCCATCCGCTCCCAGACCTCCTGCTGCATGAACCGGTCGCGCATGCGGATGGCCGCCTCGTAGGTGAACTCCTGGCGGTCCATGATCTCGGCGTCGCTCATCCCGTCGTAGACCTCCTTCAGGCTGAGCACGCCGAAGGCCACGTGGCGGGCCTCGTCGCTCATCACGTAGCGCAGCAGCTGCTTGAGCAGGGGATCCGGCGTCGTCTGGTAGGCCATGCCGAAGGCGGCGAGCGCCAGACCCTCGACCATGATCTGCATCCCGAGGTAGGTCATGTCCCAACGGCTGTCGTTGATGATGTCGTCGAGCAGCATCTTCAGGTGCGAGTTGATCGGATAGTGACCCGAGAGCTTCGTGTCGAGG
>JAODBQ010000067.1 GCA_025464045.1 Ilumatobacteraceae bacterium | reverse complement strand
ACGCGCTGCAGGCCGCGATCGCCGCCTGCCATGCGCGGGCGCTCCACGCCGACGAGACGGAATGGGCCGAGCTCGCGGGGCTGTACGGGGTGCTGATGACGGTCACCCCGTCACCGATCGTCGAGCTCAACCGCGCCGTCGCGGTCTCGATGGCGTTCGGGCCGCGCGCCGCGCTCGACCTCGTCGACCCGCTGCGCGACGGCGGCACGCTCGCCGGGTACCACCTGCTGCACAGCGTGCGCGGGGACCTCCTCGCCAAGCTCGGCCGCCACGCCGAGGCGAGCACCGAGTTCGCTCGCGCCGCCGCGCTCGCCCAGAACGAGCAGGAGCGCCGGCTGTCCGAGGAACGGGCGCGCACGAACGCGCGGCTCGCCGAGGATCGACCGGCGGCCGAGGCCGGCGGCTGAGGCGCAGTGCCGATCAGCGGCCGTTGAACGTCGGGGTCCGCTTCTCCTGGAACGCGCGCACTGCCTCGCGGTGGTCCTCGGAGGCCATCGTGCGCCCTTCGACGCTCAGCGACAGCGGCAGGACGAGGCTCGAGATCATCCGCATGTAGCTGTTGACGGCGACCTTCGACGCCGAGATCGCCAGGCTCGGGCCGGCCGCGAGGCGGCTCGCGAGCGCGAGCGCTTCGTCGACGACGGTCCCGTCGTCGACGACGAAGTTGACGAGACCGAGCCGCTCGGCCTCGGTGGCCGTCAGGCGATCACCGGTCATCAAGTAGTACTTGGCGCGGTTGACGCCCATCAGCAGCGGCCAGATCACCTGTCCGCCGTCGCCTGCCCCGATGCCCATCTTGACGTGGGTGTCGGCGAACGTCGCCGATCGGGCGGCGTAGACGATGTCGGCCAGCAGCGCGACCGTGGCACCGAGACCCATCGCGTAGCCGTTGACCGCGGAGATGATCGGCTTGCTGCACTCGAGCATGTGGTCGACGATCTGGCGTCCCTCCTCGAGCGTCATCCCCCCGGTGGCGTCCGCCGGCTGTGGGCCGAAGTCACCGCCGGCGCAGAACGCCCGGCCCGCACCGGTGATCACGATGACCTTCACCACGGGGTCGGCGTCCGCCTCTCGCGTCAGCCGCGCCAGTTCGGCGTGCATGGCGGCGTTCACCGCGTTCAACCGGTCCGGACGGTTGAGGGTGGCGAGCACGATGCCGTCTGCTCGCTTGTCGATGTCGATGGCTTCGTAGCGCTGTGGATCGAGCACGGACCCTCCTCGGTTCTGTCGGTGTTGCGAGCATCGCGCATCGCGACCTCGCCACGACCCGCTCGAGGCGGCCATCAACGGCGCAGTCCGCGCCCACTCGGCTGGGGTGGGCGCGCTTCCTGCGACATCTCGTCGGTTTCGCGCCCACTCGGCTGGGGTGGGCGCGGTTGGTGCGACACCCGGCGGCGGAGCGGCGGGCTAGAACACCGGGAAGACATCGATCGTGCGACGTTCCTCGCGGGCCAGCGCGTGCAGCACGGCCCAATCGCCGTGCAGCATCCTGGCGATGCCGGTCAGGATCTCGATGACGATCGCCGGTCCTTCGGCGCTCGTCTGCGGGCGGGGCAGCCCGACGCTGTCGGCGAGGTCGTCGAGGTGCAACAGCACCTCGATCAGTCGCGTACGACAGAAGTCGTCGAGGGACAGCATCCGCCCACCGAGCGCGGCGAGGAGCCGGTCGCTCGGTTCCTGCGCGAACCGGGTGCGCATCGACGCGGCCACCTGCGCGCACCGGGCGGCGAGCTCGCCGGGTCCCGCCACGGCCTCGGTGGCCGAGACCTCCTTGATCCGCTCGTGGATGGGGGAGTCGATCGCGGCGTGGAAGTAGGTCACCGGGGTGAGCAGCGCGCCGTCCGGGCGGGCCGCGGGATCGGTGCGGTCGAGGTAGGCGAGCACCGCTCCCGCGGCGCGCACGAGGTGTGCCGCCAGTGCGCCGACGGACATGCCGGCGAGGGCGCTGGGCTCGTCCCAGCGCGCGGCGACGTCCTCGCTCGCGATCAGCGTGCCCGCCGCCTCGACAGCCTCGATGACGAGGCCGCGCACGCGGCGCGATTCGACGGTCGGTCCGGTGTCGAGCTGCGGTGCGGTCACCCGGCCGATCGTACGGCTGCCGGCCGGGCTAGAACAGGGTGATGCGGATCGGAGTGGTGTTCCCACAGACAGAGATCGGTGCTCGCGTCGAGGACGTGCGCGCGTACGCGCTGCGCGTCGAGGAGCTGGGCTTCGCGCACGTCCTCGCGTACGACCACGTGCTCGGCGCCGACCCCGAGGTGCACGCCCCGTGGGCCGGTCCGTACAACCTCTACACGACCTTCCACGAGCCGTTCGTGACGTTCGGCTACCTCGCCGCGATCACCTCGCTCGAGCTCGTCACCGGTGTGATCATCCTGCCCCAGCGCCAGACGGCGCTGGTGGCCAAGCAGGCCGCCGAGGTGGACCTGCTGACGAACGGCAGCTTCCGACTCGGCGTCGGCCTCGGATGGAACGCGGTCGAGTACGACGCCCTGGGCAAGACCTTCACGAACCGTGGCGCACGGATGGACGAGCAGATCGTGCTCCTGCGCCGGCTGTGGACGGAGGCGTCGGTGACCCACGACGGCACGTTCGAGACGGTGACCGGCGCCGGCCTCGCGCCGCTGCCCAAGCAGCAGCCGATCCCGATCTGGATCGGCGCCCAGTCCAACCGCGCCTACCAGCGCGTCGGCCGGTTGGCCGACGGTTGGTTCCCGCAGGTGACGCCCGGTCCGAAGCTCGACGAGGCGCGGGCCGTCGTCGCGGAGGCGGCGCAGGCTGCCGGCCGAGATCCTGATGCGCTCGGCATGGAAGGTCGGGTCAGCTGGTCCGACGCCGGCGTCGAGAAGCTCGTCGAGCAGGTCGGCAGGTGGCGCGACGCCGGGGCGACGCACGTCTCGGTCAACACGATGAACGCCGGCCTCGGCCCGGTCGGCGGGCACCTCGACGCGCTCGAGACCGTCGCCGACGCGCTGCAACCCTTCCGCACCACCTGACCGCGGTCAGTCCTCCTCGGGACCGGTGCGCC
>JAODBQ010000063.1 GCA_025464045.1 Ilumatobacteraceae bacterium | reverse complement strand
ACCGGCGGCAAGGTCCTCGCCGACAACACCACGTCGCGGTTCCTGAAGTGACGAGCCTCAGCGGGCACGTCGACCATACGCTGCTGCGATGCCCGTGCACCTCCGCGCCGATCCGACCGACTACGCGCCCGCGGTGCTCGTGCCGGGCGACCCCAAGCGCGCCCGCTACATCGCCGAGCACTTCTTCGACGAGGGGGCGAGGTGCGTCAACGACGAGCGCGGGATGCTCGGCTACACGGGCACGTTCCGCGGTACGCCGCTCAGCGTGCAGAGCGTGGGCATGGGCGGTCCCAGCGCGGCGATCTACTACACCGAGCTGATCCAGCTCGGTGTGCGTCGCATCGTGCGCGTCGGCACCGCCGGTGGGTTGAAGCCCGGCCTGAAGATGGGCGACACGATCGTCGCCGTCAGCGCAACGCCCGACGATCAGACGATCATGCGGCTCACGAACGGCGACGAGCACGCACCGACGGCCTCGTACGAGCTCCTCGAGACCGCCGTGCGCCTCGCACGCGATGGCGGCGCGACGGTGCACGTCGGCCCGGTGGTGACGAGTGGGTTGTTCTACGACCCGAGGCCGGAGATCATGCGGCGCTGGAAGGAGCGTGGCCACCTCGGCGTGGAGATGGAGATCGCCACGCTGTACACGATCGCCGCGATCAACGGCATCGAGGCGGTGGCACTGGTGACCGTCAGCGACATCGTCGCCGACGACGGCGCCAGTGAGCGGATCTCCGACGAGGAGCTGCGCGCCGGCGTCGATCGGATGATGCAGGTCGCCTGCGCTGTCGCGATCAGCTGACGCACGAGTCGGCAGTTGCAGTCGGAGTTGCAGCCGCGGCCACGGCCCGGCGACGGTCAGATCAGGCCGAGCTCCCGAACCGCGTCGCGCTCTTCGGCGAGCTCGGCCGTGGACGCGTCGATCTTGCCGCGTGAGTAGTCGTTGATCTCGAGGCCCTGGACGATCGAGTACGTGCCGCCGGAGCAGGTCACCGGGAAGCTGGAGATGAGCCCCTCGGGCACGCCGTACGAACCGTCACTGACGATGCCCATGCTCACCCAGTCGCCCTCGGCCGTGCCCTGCACCCAGGTGCGGATGTGGTCGACCGCGGCGTTGGCCGCGGACGCGGCCGACGATGCTCCGCGGGCTTCGATGATCGCCGCGCCGCGCTTGGCGACGGTCGGGATGTACGTGCCGTCGACCCACTCGTGATCGCCGACGAGCTCGTAGGCGTTCTTGCCGTTGACCTCGGCGTGGAACAGGTCCGGGTACTGGGTGACGGAGTGGTTGCCCCAGATGGTCATCTTGGTGACGTCGTTGACCGTGGTCCCCGTGCGCTGCGCGAGCTGGCTGACGGCACGGTTGTGGTCCAGCCGCGTCATCGCGGTGAAGCGCTTCGGGTCGAGGTCGGGTGCGTTCTGCTGGGCGATCAGCGCGTTCGTGTTCGCCGGGTTGCCGACGACGAGGATCTTCACGTCCTTGCGCGCACTGGCGGACAGGGCGGCGCCCTGCGGCTTGAAGATGCCTCCATTGGCGCTGAGCAGGTCGCTGCGCTCCATGCCGGCCTTGCGCGGCATCGCGCCGACGAGCAGCGCGATGTCGGCATCGCCGAACGCGTTGTTGGCGTCGTCGGTGCAGATCACGTCGGCCAGCAGCGGGAACGCGCAATCGTCGAGCTCCATCTTCACGCCCTCCAGCGGCTTCAGCGCCGGGGTGATCTCGAGGAGTTGCAGGATGACGGGCGTGTCCGGCCCGAGCATCGACCCGGAGGCGATGCGGAACAGGAGGCTGTAGCCGATCTGACCGGCGGCGCCGGTCACTGCAACACGAACTGGGGATGTCATGGCGTCGAGCGTACGCGTCATCCCCGACCACCCGAAAACCGGAGGCGCGTCACTTCCTCAGGTCGGGGCGGCCGATCGCGTCGAAGATCATGTTCGCGTAGAACTGCTCGGACGCCGGGCTGCAGGCGATGTGGAAGCCGTCGCTGCACAGCTTGACGTCGTTGGCGGTGGACATCGAGGCCCAGTCGATGATGTGCACGTTGGGATAGCGGGTGGCCAAGTTCCAGATCCGGGCGTTGTTGTCGGCGATCCAGCCACGTGGGGCGCGCACCGTCAGGAAGTAGACGTTCGGGGTGAGGTTCGCCGGGACCGAGGCCATGATCTGGTCGTAGGTGGCGTCCGACACCGACCCGTTCGTGCCGGACTGGATGACGACGGTGGGGCCGATCTGCCCGGCCGCGCGGTACTGCGCCAGGATCGCGGCGATCTCGGTGCCCTGCCGGCTCTTGTCCGCGTTGACGACGACGCCGCCCGCCGAGAGCTGCGGGATCGCTCCCTGCATGACCGACTCACCGACCGCGAGGGGCGGCGGCGAACCCGGTGGATCGGTCCGCGTCGGCGCGGACGCGGCCGTCGTCGGGGGAACCGTCGCGGGAGGCTGGGTCGTGCTCGTCGCGGCGTCGACGGCGACCGTGGTCGTGCTGTCGCCGTTGGCGACGCTGGTCGCGGCGTTGGGATCGACCGTGGTGGTCGACGCGGTGGGGTCGACGGGGGCACCGGCGACGGTGGTGGTGCTGTCGGCGGCCGGCGCGGCGGTGGTCGTGCTGTCGGGCGGCGGCACCGTCGTCGACGTCGTCGTGGTCGTCACGGCCGAACTGGCCACCGCGGAGGAGCCTCCCTGAGCCACTGGAACGACATCGGGCACCGTGCCACCGGCATTCTGGAGGCTGCACGCCAGCGCCCCGACGCAGACGTTGTCGGCGGTGGCGATGCTGACCCCGGCGAACCCGGCGAACGCCGCGGCAACGGCGCTCAGCGCCACGAGCCAGCGACGACGGTTGTACACCCGCTTGGTCTGCGCGCGGCGGTCCCCTCGCAGCCACTCCCCCAGCCGGCCGTTGCGGATCGGTGTCTCGACGAGTCGGTAGCTGGCCTCGGCGACGACGACCGAGATCGCCATCGCCAGCGCGAACTGGCGCACCGTCAGCCCGATGCCGGCCTCCTTGCGGATGATCTCGTAGATCACCCAGTGGTAGAGGTACAGGCCGTAGCTGCGCGCCCCGATCCAGCGGAAGACCCGGTTGCCGATCAGCCTGCTCGCGAGGGTTCGGCGATGGGTGACCGCGGCGATCAGCACCAGCGTGGCGAGGCCGGTGAGGAAGAACCCGCCCCGGAACAGCCACGGGTCGTAGCGCACGCCGAGGTCGCGGCCCTCGGTCGACAGGTACAGGCGCGAGACGAGCAGCCACAGGCCACCCAGCGCGACCAGCGCCAGCAGATCGAGGCGATGGGCCCGCTTGCGCAGCGGACCGCGCATCACGGCCAGTGGCCGCCACAACATCGCGAACGCCGCGCCGAGCAGGACGCCGCCGACCCGGGTGAACGTGCCGAGGTACAGCGCCTCGTTGACGTTGATGCACCGGCCGGCGATTCGCCAGAACCCGTTCATCGAGCCCGGCGCGCACGTGGTGGCGACGTCGCCACCCGCGAAGAGCACACCCATCGCCACCGTGATCGCCACGCTGATCCCCGCCAGCCAGACGCCCACCTTGGGCAGGTAGGCCCGACCGTGGCGCAGGATCAGCACCATGACCAGCGGCCACAACAGGTAGAACTGCTCCTCGACCGCCAGCGACCACAGGTGCCGCAGCGGGGCCAGCGACTCGGCAGCGGTGTAGCCCTGACCGACGACGATCTGGTACCAGTTGCTGCCGTAGGTGAGCGCGCCGATGAAGTCGCCCCGGCTCTGACCTTGTGGACGACGGTCGAACAGCGCCAGGTAGATCGCCAGCCCGCAGAGCAGGACGAACAGGGCCGGGAGCAGGCGCCGTGCCCGGCGCAGCCAGAACTTGCGCAGGCTGACCTTCTCCTTGCGCTCGTGCTCGCCGACCATCAGCAGCGTGATCAGGTAGCCGCTGATCACGAAGAACACCTCGACGCCGAGGAAGCCTCCGCTGAGCCACAGGTGGTTGGCGTGATACACCATCACGGCCACGACGGCGAGCGCGCGCAAGCCATCGAGCCCCGGAACGTACGGAACACGACTGATCTGCGCCTGAGGCGCGCGAGGTGGAGGCCAAGCCTGCACGATCGCCAAGTATCGCCTACTCAACCTCCACCAGACCGTCAGGCTCGTTCGGCCGCAGGGAGCGCGCGACGAGCGAGGGCGGGTGCCGACCTATGCGAGCGGTTTGTCGAGCTGCGACTTGCCGATGTTGTCGAAGATCATGTTGGCGTAGAACTGCATCGCCTTCGTGGTCTTCAGATGGGCACCGCCGTCGGACGTGCTCAGGTCGTCGGCGACCTCCGCCGATCGTCCGTTCCAGTCGATCACCTTGACGTTCGGGAACTTGGCCGGGAGACCGAAGATCTTGCCGTTGTTCTTGTCGATCCAGGGCACATCGGCCTTGACGGTGAGGAAGTAGATGGTCGAGTTCGGCATCAGCTCCACGATCTGCTTGAACTCGTCGTCGGTGACCACGCCGTTCGTGCCGACCTGGACGACGACCGTCGGTCCGATCTGGTTGGCGTCGCGCCGGGCGGTGATCTCGGCGATCATGTCGGAGGCCTGGCGGCTCTCCCGGGCGTCGACCCGGAAGCCACCCTCCTCGAGGGCGCTCTTCGCTCCGAGCATCACCGACTCACCGAACGCGCTGAGCTCGGGCGGTGGGGCCGGCGCCGTGGTGGTGGTCTCGGCAACCGTGACCGGCACGCCGGCACCCGCCGGGTCGGTGCGCTGTGCCCCGGGCACCGTGGTCTCCGGCGTGCTCGACGAGGACGGTGTGGCAGCTGCCGAGCCGGGCGACCCCGCCTGGACCAGCGTGCACTCCACGTCGCCGACGCACGTGTTCGTCGCGGTGCCGATGCTGACGACCGAGAAGCCGACCAGCGCCAGCACCACCACACCGAGTGCGTAGGCCGGGCGCCGGCTGTCGAGGGGGTGCAGCGGCTCGGCGGCATGCCCGCCGCGGCCGTGGGTGCGGTCGCGCGACCGCCACCACTGCAGCAGCTTGCCCTTGCGGATCGGCGTCTCCACGAACCGGTAGCTGAGCTCCGTGATCGGCAGCGTGAACGCCATCGCCAGCACGAACTGGCCCCCGGTCAGGCCCACGCCGGCGTACTTGCGGATGATCTGGTAGATCGGCCAGTGGTACAGGTACAGCCCGTAGCTGCGGGTGCCGACCCAGTTGAGCAACCGGTTGCCGAAGACCTTGCCCGCGTAGGCACCCTGGTGGGTGACCGCAGCGACGATCAGCAGGGTCGCCAGCCCGGTCCACAGGAAGCCGCCCCGGAACAGCCACGGATCGAAGCGGATGCCGAGGTTCGTGCCCGACCCCGACAGCGTCAGCTTCCACATCAGCAGGGCCAGCCCGGCGACGCCCGCGATGGCCAGCAGATCGAGCTGGCGACCCTTGTCCCGCAGCGGGCCACGCATGATCGCCACCGGCCGCCAGACCATCGCGAACGCGGCGCCGAGCATCAGCCCGCCGGCACGGGTGATCGTGCTCAGGTACAACGCGTCGTTGACGCTGATGCATCGCCCGAACAGCCTCCAGTAGCCGTTCATGTTCGACGACGAGCACGACGTGGCGACATCGCCCCCTGCGTAGAGGACGGCGACGAGCAACGCGATGGCGACGCTCACCCCCACCAACCACATCCCCACCTTGGGCAGGTGGCGGCGGCCACGACGCAGGACGGCGACCATGATCAGCGGCCAGATCAGGTAGAACTGCTCCTCCACCGCCAGCGACCAGAGGTGGCGCAGCGGGGCGAAGGCGCCGGCCGCCGTGTAGCCCTGGCCGACGAAGATCTGGTACCAGTTGCTGACATAGAGCAGGCCGGCGACGAAGTCCCCGCGCGTCCGACCCATCGGCTGGCGCTCGAAGAAGGCCATGTAGATCGCCAGCAGGGTCAGGGCGACGAACAGCGCCGGGAGCAGCCGGCGGGCGCGGCGCAGCCAGAACTGGCCGAGATCGACGAACCCGTTGCGCTCGTGCTCGGCGATCAGCAGCAGCGTGATCAGGTAGCCGCTGATCACGAAGAACACCTCGACACCGAGGAAGCCGCCGCCGAGCCACTCGTGGTTGGCGTGGTACACCATCACCGCGACGACGGCCAGGGCGCGCAACCCGTCGAGGCCGGGCAGGTACGGGACGCGGCTGATCTGCGTGCGTTGGCGGGCCCGCGTCGGCCGAGAGCTGGTGGATGAGCTGATGGATGAGAGGGTCACGACTGCCCCAGTATCGCTGACGGACCTGTGCCGGACCGGCTCACCGCGCAGCTCGACCGACCGCGCCGACCGCTGCGCCGCGGGTCTATCGTTCGCCGCGCATGGCTTCAGTCCCCGAGCACGATGCCAGCGGGCCGATCTCGCCGGAGTGGCGCCGGTGGGGGCCATACGTGTCCGAGCGGGCCTGGGGCACCGTCCGTGAGGACTACAGCGCCGACGGCGACGCCTGGGGCTACCTGCCCTTCGACCACGCCCGCAGCCGCGCCTTCCGCTGGAGCGAGGACGGCCTCGGGGCGATCTGCGACGACACCCAGCACCGCCTGCTCGGGTTCGCGTTCTGGAACGGTGAGGATCCGTTCCTGAAGGAGCGGATCTTCGGCCTCGCCGGACCGCAGGGCAACCACGGCGAGGATGCGAAGGAGCTGTGGTGGTACCTCGACTCGACCCCGACCCACTCGTGGATGCGGTGGGCCTACGTCTACCCGCAGGCGGCGTTCCCCTACGAGCAGCTGATCGACGAGAACGCCAGGCGCGGCCGCGCCGACGACGAGTACGAGCTGTTCGACACCGGGGTGCTCGACGACGGTCGCTTCTGGGACGTCGTCGTCGACTACGCCAAGGCGTCGACCGACGACTGGTGCATCCGCCTCACGGTGCGCAACGCCGGGCCCGACGAGGCGACCCTGCACGTGCTGCCGACGGCGTGGTTCCGCAACACCTGGAGCTGGGGACTCGACGGGTACAGACCTTCGGTCACCGCGTCGCCGGGCCGGCTGGCGATGCAGCACGTGATGTACGGATCGATGGTCCTCACCGCCGACGGCGGCGCGACACCGCTCGCCTGCGACAACGACACCAACCTGGCTCGGCTGTTCGGTGCGCCGAACGCCTCGGCGCACCCGAAGGACGGGATCAACGACCACGTCGTCAACGGCGCGGCGACCGTCAACCCCGACGGCACGGGCACGAAGGCCGCCCTGTGGTACCAGCTCACCGTGGCGCCGGGGGCCACCGCCGAGATCCGCATGCGCTTCGCCGCCGTCGAGGCGCCGATCGACGACACGTGGACGGCGACGATGGCCACGCGGGAGCGGGAGGCCGACGAGTACTACGCGCGCATCGCCGGCCCGCTGGACGCTGCCGAGGCTGCGGTGATGCGCCAGGCGTTCGCCGGGCTGATGTGGGGCAAGCAGTTCTTCCACTACGACGTCGGGCGCTGGCTCGACGGCGATCCTGCGGAACCCGCGCCACCGCTGCAACGCAACCAGGGCCGCAACCGCGGCTGGCGCCACCTCAACAACCACGACGTGATCTCGATGCCGGACCCCTGGGAGTACCCCTGGTACGCGGCGTGGGACCTCGCCTTCCACTGCGTCGCGCTGGCCCACATCGACCCGGCGTTCGCCAAGGACCAGCTGCTGCTGCTGTGCCGGGAGTGGTACATGCACCCCAACGGGCAGATCCCCGCGTACGAGTGGTCCTTCGACGACGTCAACCCACCGGTGCAGGTGTGGGCGGCGATGCGGGTGTTCGAGATCGACGGGCGGCGCGACTTCGACTTCCTCGCCAGGATGCTGCACAAGCTGCTGATCAACTTCAGCTGGTGGGTGAACCGCTAGGACGCCGAGGGCAACAACGTGTTCGAGGGCGGCTTCCTCGGGCTCGACAACATCGGGCCGATCGACCGCTCCGCGCCGCTGCCCGTCGCCGGCACCTTGGAGCAGGCGGACGGCACGGCGTGGATGGCGATGTACTGCCTCGACCTGCTCGAGATGTCGATCACCCTCGCCCGCCACGACGCGATCTACGAGGACGTCGCCACCAAGTTCCTCGAGCACTTCGCGTACATCGCCACGGCCATGTTCGACCGCGGGATGTGGCACGAGGAGGACGGCTTCTACTACGACATCATCGCCCTCGGCACGGGCGAGGAGATCCCGCTCCGCGTGCGCTCGATGGTCGGGCTGCTACCGCTGGCCGCGACGATCACGCTCGGCCGGGCGACGCTCGACGCGCTGCCCAAGTTCGACGACCACCTCCAGTGGTTCTGCGCGAACAAGCCGCAGTTCGCGTCGAACATCGCCCAGACCCACGTCCTCGGCACGAACGAGGGTCGGTTGCTGTCGGTCGTCGCACCCGAGCGACTCTCGCGCCTGCTGCAGTACGTGCTCGACGAGACCGAGTTCCTCTCGCCGCACGGCGTGCGCGCGATGTCGGCGTACCATCGCGAGCACCCGTTCACGCTCGACCTCGGCGGCACGACGTACCGGGTCGACTACGAACCGGCCGAGTCCCGCTCCGCCCTCTTCGGCGGCAACTCGAACTGGCGTGGCCCGGTGTGGTTCCCGGTGAACTACATCGTCGTCCAGGGTCTGCGCCGGTTCGGGGCGTACTTCGGCGCCGACCTCGTCGCGGAGTGCCCCGTCGGCAGTGGGGTCCAGCTGACCTTGGACGAGATCGCCGACGAGCTCGAGCGTCGGCTGTGCACGCTGTTCCTGCCGGGACCGGATGGGCGTCGTCCCTGCTTCGGCACCGTCGAACTGCTCCATCGCGACCCGGTGCTGCGCGAGCGGCTGCTGTTCCACGAGTACTTCCACGGCGACACGGGAGCCGGGCTCGGTGCCTCGCACCAGACCGGCTGGACCGGCCTCGTCGCCGACCTCCTCGCCCGTCGCTCCGGTCGCCCCGACGTCCGAC
>JAODBQ010000058.1 GCA_025464045.1 Ilumatobacteraceae bacterium | reverse complement strand
GTCACAAGCCGTTCTTCAACAACTATCGTCCGCAGTTCTTCTTCCGTACGACGGATGTGACGGGGACGATCCAGTTGCCGGAGGGGACCGAGATGGTCATGCCCGGTGACAACGTGACGATCTCGGTTGAGCTCGGCAAGCCGATCGCGATGGACGAGGGCCTTCGTTTCGCCATCCGCGAGGGTGGCCGTACCGTGGGCGCCGGCCGCGTCACCAAGATCACGAAGTAGCCGTCCGAGCTCGCTCGGACGCAAACCGTGCGCAGCGAGGGGATCCAAGAAGTGAGTTGCTCGGTCCGGCGCAGCCGGTGCCGAAAACCTGTCCGGAGGACCGAATGCCAAAGAACGACAAGCGGGTGAAGATCACCCTCGAGTGCACCGAGTGCAAGCACCGCAACTACATCACGATGAAGTCGAAGATCAACGATCGCGAACGACTCGAGATGCAGAAGTACTGCTCCCACGACCGCAAGCACACGCTGCACAAGGAAACTCGCTGACGACCGACCTCCCGGCAGCCGCTGGTAGCGTGAGCGGCTGCCTCCGAGGGCAGTAGCTCAGCTGGTAGAGCATCGGTCTCCAAAACCGACGGTCGGGGGTTCGAATCCCTCCTGCCCTGCAGACCAACGGCTTGGCGCCGAACAGACAAGAGCAAACGCATGTCACTGGATGACCTGAACCGAGAGCAGAAGCGCTCGTTGAAGCGCATGGGCGCCCTGAACGATCAGGGTCAGCCGCAGCGCGCCGCGGCGCCGGTTCGCAAGAAGAACGAGCGGGTCGGTCCGGCGGAGTACCTCCGTGAGGTGCGCGACGAGATGCGCAAGGTCGCCTGGCCGAAGTGGCCGGAGGTGCGTCGCTTCTCGATCGTGGTGCTGGTCACGGTGATCTTGTACACGGCGTTCGTGTTCGGGCTCGACTCGCTCTTCGGCGTGCTCTCAGGCTGGCTCTACGACTAGGTGACGATGAACGACGAACTCCTACCCCAATCCGCTGACGAGGCTGGCGACGTGCTGTCGAGCAGCGACGCGCCGGTCGAGCAGACCGCAACGGTCGACGCGACCGATGCGGCAGTCGACGCGACCGATGCCACCGTCGACGCGCCGGCCGTCGACACCGGGACGCCCGACACCGGGACGCCTGTCGCCGAAGCGGACGCGCCCGCGCCGGACGCCGAGCTGGTCGATGCCAGCTTCGACCTCTCCGCCACCGCCGACGGCGAGACCGACGAGCCAGAGCCCGAGGCCGAGATCGTCGACGATCCCTGGATCCGCCCCGGCGCGTGGTACGTCGTGCACACCCAGAGCGGCTACGAGAAGAAGGTCACGGCCAACCTCAACGCACGCATCCAGTCGATGAACATGGAGGAGAAGATCTTCGAGATCGTCATCCCCATGGAAGAGGTCGACGAGTTCAAGAACGGTCGCAAGATGACCGTGCAGAAGAAGGTCTTCCCCGGCTACAGCCTGGTTCGCTGCCAGATGGACGACGACAGCTGGTACTGCATCCGCAACACGCCGGGTGTCACCGGTTTCGTCGGACAGAGCCGCCAGGGCCAGAAGCCCACGCCGCTCTCGCGCCGCGAGGTGCAGACGTTCCTCGCCGCCAAGGGCGACGGCACCGGCGGTCTGCCGGCGCGCAAGAAGCCCAAGCTCGAGTACGAGACGGGTGAGAGCGTCCGGGTCAAGGAAGGCCCGTTCGCCGACTTCGCCGGCACCATCGCCGAGATCAACGCCGATCACATGAAGCTCAAGGTCCTCGTCAACATCTTCGGTCGCGAGACCCTGGTGGAGATGGACTTCAGCCAGGTCGCCAAGCTCTAACCCGCAACCCACGCAAGCAAGGAACAGTCAGATGGCAAAGAAGAGAGTTGCGGCGATCGTCAAGATCCAGATCCCCGCTGGCAAGGCCACCCCGGCGCCGCCCGTCGGCACCGCGCTCGGCCCGCACGGCGTCCCGATCATGGAGTTCGTGAAGCAGTACAACGCGGCCACCGAATCGCAGGTCGGCACGATCATCCCGGTCGAGATCACGGTCTTCGAGGACCGCTCGTTCACGTTCGTGCTGAAGACCCCGCCGACCCCGGTGCTGCTGCGCCAGAAGGCCGGCCTCGCCAAGGGCTCCACCGCCCCGGGCAAGACGATCGTCGGCACGGTCAGCGAGGCCGACATCGAAGAGGTCGCCAAGATCAAGATGCCCGACCTCAACGCCTACGACCTCGACGCCGCCAAGGCGCAGGTGCGCGGGACCGCCCGGTCGATGGGCCTCAAGGTCTCCTGACCGCCCGGCTGCGCGCCGACCAGCACGAGCCACCAACCAACCAACATCCGTTCATCGCTCGCCGAGGATCACCTCGCCCGGCGGCGCTCACCCCGAGGGAGACATCACATGTCCGGCAAGAAGCTCACCGACGCGGCGAAGAAGTTCGATCGCGATCAGCAGTTCACCCCCACCGAGGCGCTCGACCTCGTCAAGGCGCTGGCGAGCGCGCGTTTCGACGAGACCGTCGAGATCGCCGTGCGGCTCGGCGTCGATCCGCGCAAGGCCGATCAGATGGTGCGCGGCACCGTCGGTCTGCCGAGCGGCACCGGCAAGGACGTCCGCGTCGCCGTGTTCGCGTCCGGTGAGGCCGCCCAGGCCGCCCGCGACGCAGGCGCCGACATCGTCGGAGCCGACGACCTCGCCGCGCAGATCGAGAAGGGCCAGTTCGACTTCGACATCGCCATCGCCACGCCGGACATGATGCCGCTCGTCGGCCGTCTCGGTCGGGTGCTCGGCCCGCGCGGCCTGATGCCGAACCCGAAGACCGGCACCGTCACGCAGGACGTCGCTCGCGCCGTCGGCGAGTTCAAGGGCGGCAAGGTCGAGTACCGCACGGATCGCTACGGCAACGTGCACGTGCAGCTCGGCAAGGTCAGCTTCGAGCCCGCCGCGCTGGAGGCCAACTTCCGCGCCGTGCTCGACGAGCTGCAGCGTGCCAAGCCAGCGTCGGCCAAGGGTCGATATCTGAAGAAGATCACGGTCAGCTCGACGATGGGTCCCGGCGTGAAGGTCGACACCGGGCGCCTGCGTCCGGTGGATGCCACCACCGGCGCCGCTCCCACCGCCTGAACGGATCGATCAGTGGCCAGGCCCGGCCCGATCTGGCTGGGCCTCGCCGCCGTCGTCGTCGCCAGCTCGACCCTCGCCGCCTGCGGCAGCGGATCCACGGGATCGTCGGCGACCTCGACCTCGACGGCGCCAGCGACCTCGGCGGCGCCCGTGCGCGCCGCGCGGTGCCTCGTCCGTCTCCACGGCAAGGGCGGCACGGGCGCTGACCCGGCGCTCGTCGACGGACGCGCCGAGCTCTCGCCCACCGGCAACGCCGACGGGTGGGGCGCGCGCCAGTGGATCTACTTCCCGGCGGATCGCTATGCCGAGGCGCTGGGAGTTGTCGCCGCGGCCGTCGACGCCAGCGGTTGCACGACGGTCGTGGTCGACGGGTTCTCCAACGGCGCCTCGTTCGCCGCCTCGCTGTTCTGCCACGGGGAGACCTTCGCCGGTCGCCTGCGCGGCGTGGTCGTCGACGATCCGGTGCCAGATGCCAGCGCCACCGGCTGCGCTCCGGCAGCGAGCGTCGCGGTGGCGGTGTACTGGACGGGCGCGCTCACCCAAGCCACTCCCGGCGCGTCGTGCGCGCCGCTGGACTGGACCTGCGCGGGCGGTTCGCTCGTCGGCATCGACGCCTACGCCGCAGCGCTGGGTGCCCCGGTCCAGGCGAGCCCGAACACCACGCACGAGTGGTACCGCGATCCGCCCGAGATCGCGACCTGGCTCGCGCCGGCCTGACTGGCCGACGCCTGCTGGACGCGATCCGTTGCGGGATCCGCCACGACGGCGCGCGACCAGGAGACCCGACAGTTCGACGGTGGCGCATCGGGGGCGCGCGGTACGGTCGGCGACATGGATCTGCATCTGTCGGGGAGACGCGCGGCGGTCGCTGCCGCGACGGCCGGGCTCGGGTTGGCGAGTGCCAAGGCGCTGGCGGCCGAGGGTGTGCGGGTCGCGATCTGCGGTCGCACGCAGGACCGCGTCGACGCCGCGGTGGCCCAGATCGGCGGTGACGCCGTCGGCTTCCCCTGCGACGTCTCGACGCCCGACGGTGGCCGGTCGTTCGTCGAGCAGGCGATCGCCGCGCTGGGCGGCGTCGACATCCTGGTGCCCAACGGCGGCGGCCCGCCGCCGGGCAACTTCGCCTCCACCGACTTCGCCCTCTACCAGCCGGCGCTGAACCACAACCTGCTCTCGATCGTGGCGATGTGCCAGGCCGCGGTGCCGGCGATGCGCGCCCAGCACTGGGGTCGGATCGTGGCGATCACCTCGCTCGCGGTCCGCCAACCGATGCCGACGCTGATCCTGTCCAACACCGCACGAGCCGGTGTCACCGCGTTCCTGAAGACGCTCGCGACGGAGATCGCGGGCGACGGCGTCACCGTCAACTCGGTGCAGCCCGGCACCCACCTCACCGATCGCATCCGGTCGGTGACCGGCGCCGACACATCCGCAGCCGCGAGGGGGGTGCCTGCAGGGATCATCGGCGATCCCGACGACTTCGGCTCCGTCGTCGCCTTCCTGTGCTCGGAGTCCGCCAAGTTCATGACCGGCGTGCAGGTCCACGTCGACGGCGGCGCCTTCGCTGGGCTCCAATAGCGCCATGCTCCGCCACGTGGTGATGTTCAGGTACGCAACCGGCACCTCCATCGAGCAGCGCGCCGCGGTGATCGCCGGGCTGCGCGAGCTCCCCGCCATGGTGCCCGAGATCCGCGGCTACCACGTCGGTGAGGACGCCGGGCTGGTCGAGGGCAACTTCGACTTCGCCGTCGTGGCCGAGTTCGACAACGCCGACGGCTACCGTGCCTACGCTGCCAACGCCGATCACCTCGCCCTGATCGCGTCGACGATCAGGCCCGTGATCGCCGAGCGCGCGGCGGTCCAGTTCGACGGCGACTGATCGTCGACGTCATGCGTGGCAGCTGAGCTGCGGGGCAACGCCGCTCGTAGCCGCTAGCATCGGTTCCCGTCAACAACCGAAACACCGGTTGCTCGCCGAAGACCG
>JAODBQ010000010.1 GCA_025464045.1 Ilumatobacteraceae bacterium | reverse complement strand
AGCTCGACCTGCTTCTCCTGCCCATCCACCCGCTTGATCGTGATCAGCTCCTGTCGCGGCCAACGGCCGGCGTTCGCGCTCTCGTGACGGGCAACAGTGGCCTCCTTCGACGTGGGCGCGACGAAGTCGAAGACGTCACGCCCGACCACCTCCGCGAGGTCGCGTGCGCCGACCATCTCGACGGCAGCCGTGCTCGCGAAGACGATCGTCGTGCCGACGATGAGCACGTTGGCGGCGCTCGCGGCCTGGGCCCACGAGAACGCCGGCATCTCCAGCGCGTCGAGCGCCGAGCCGCTGCGCGGGCTCCCTCCGGCGGACAGGTCGCGGACGATCGCGAACACACCGCGCACCCTCCCGTCGGCACCCTGCACCGGCGACAGGGTGCTGGACGTGACGAACTCGCTGCCGTCACCACGCAGGCCGACCAACTCGGGAGCGAGCGACCGGCCGGCGCGCGCGCCCGCGAGGGCGTCGCGTAGCTTCGCCCACTGCAAGGGCGGGTGCAACGAGCTCAGCGGACGACCGATGACATCCGCCTGCGAGCAGCCGAACATCGTCGCGACGGCGGCGTTGGCCATCAGGACCGTGCCCTCCAGCGAGGCGTACACGATCCCCTCGGCACACGACTCGGCGATCGCGGCCGGCGCTTCCTCCGCCGCTCCGGTCCTCGTCGCGGTGACGTCGACGAAGCTGACCAATGCCGCGACCGGTCCGAGCTCGGAGGACGCGACCGGGCTGACCGTCGTCTCGAGCACGGCCTCCCGGCCGTCACGGCCGACGATGGCGATGTCGACGCAACGCCGCGCACCGCACACGGGTGCGCGGAGGAGGACGAGGAGGGTCGACGCGTCGGATGTGTTGGCCGGGACGACGTGGGCGAGGCCGCGCCCGGCGACCTCGTGTGCGCTGCGGCCGAACAGCCGCGCCGCAGCCGCGTTCCAGTGCACGACCTGGCCGGCGCTGCCGACCGCCGCCATCGGCGCCGCCACGGCCTCGAGCACGGTGCGAATCGGATCGATGCCCCTGCCACCCGACCGGGTGGACCGGACGTCCCAGCCGTCGTCCGCGCAACCAGGGTCGGTCCGACCAAGATTACCCATGCTCCATCTTCGACGCTCCGATGGCCGGACGACATAGACGAAATCACCATTTGTGCGTCCTCGGACGTCATGCTCGGTCGTCTGGCGATGGCCCGCCGCGGACGACGCGACGCGGCCTGGGTGCTTACGCTGCAGGCAGGTCGTTCCAGGTGGAGGGGGATCCAAGCGCGTGCTGCTCGTCGTCGTGTTCGTCGGCGTCGTCGTCGGTCTGGTCCGGCCGAGGCCCTCACGGTTCGGGAGGCCGCGCGCGGTCGCCGTCGTGTTCGCCGCGGCGTTCGCGCAGGTGCTGTCGACCGCGACGCACGCGGCGTTGCACGGGGTGTTGCTCGTCGCCAGCCTCTCGCTCGGGGTCGTATGGGTCGGGTTGCAGCGTCGCCACCTCGCGACGTTGCTGCTCGGGATCGGCGTGGCCCTGAACGTCGCCGTCATCGCCGCCAACAACGGGATGCCGGTGGATGCGGGTGCGCTGGAGACCGTCGGCCGCCGGAACGCCGACGTCACCGACGGGTTCCTCTACAAGCACGTGCCGATGAACGGCTCGACACGCCTGACCTGGCTGGGTGATCGCATCCCGGTGCCGATCCAGCGCAACGTCATCAGCGTGGGTGACGTGCTCATGGCTGTCGCGATCGGCCTGTGGGTCGCCGACAACGTCGGTTCGTGGTGGATGGGCCGACGGTCAGCCGGCCCCGTGCACGGCGAGCATGGTCGCGGCCCTGGACGCGAGGTCGTCGGAGGCGGCGACTAGCCGGACCCGACTGAGGATCGAGTCGATCGGATCGCCGTTCGCGAGCCCACGATGGACTTCGACCGCGAGGTCGGGTGCCGGGGCCGACGGGAGCGCACCGGGCGCGGCGATGAGGGCATTGCAGCCGAGCTGCGAGAGCAGCGTCGGCCAGCCGGCGACGCCCACGTCGGCGGGCATGCGCGCCCCACCGAGCGCGCAGGACCACAGGAGCACCGTGCCGGCCACTCGCGCGGACCGGGCGAGCTCGTAGCCGTAGATCGGTCCATCGGCGCACTCGAGCGTCGAGAGCATCGGGTTGTCGCGACGCAGGTGACCGTGAGCGCCGACGTGCACGAGATCGTCCGAGGCGAGGGCGGCGAGAACGTTCGCACTCGTCACGTCGGGCCCACGGAACGTCGTCGACTCCGGCCACACCTCGCTGAGCAGCTCGACCTCCCGGGACGATCCGACGACGCCGGTCGCGGCGATGGTCACCCGCTGCACGTTGCGCGCCGTCCGTGTCGACAGCCAGTGCGCACCCGACCAGCAGATGCGCAGCCGCGACCGGGTCAGCGACGGCAGCGCCCCGAACGACACGTCCTCGACGGCACTGCCGACGGGGATGACGACGACGCGCTCCGTGGACGGGGCGAGGTGGAGCGTCGCGTCGAGGTCAGTTGCAGCCTGCTGCCAGTCAGCGCGTCCGAGCCGCATCGCGGATGCGAGCCGCGTCGCGTCGCGCTGCAGACGGTCACGATCGATCTTGGTCACGCGCGCCGCGTCGCGGGTGAGCTCGACGGTCCAGGCACCCGTCGGGAGCGCGATGACCCACGCCAGCTGCGTGGGACCCAGCTCGGCCGCGAGCTCGTCGGCGGTTGGCGACGCACCACGCGGATGTGCCGACGCGGTCAGGCGAGCGCGGCCGACGAGCTCGGCTTCGAGCGCGGACACCTCGTCGTCGAGCAGGGCATCGTCGGCGTCGGGGTCGTCGCCGGTCTCGCGTCGGTGCAGCCAGACGGCCCGCAGCGATGCGGCTGCTTCGAGCAGCCGCTCGTCGTGTGACGGCGACGACAGGCGACGCAGCCGTTCGAGCCAGCGGATCGCCCCGGCCGCGTCGCCGCGGTCCAGGAGGGATGCCAGGGCGACGCGGGTGAGCAGCCGCGTCGACGCGCCCCAATCCCCCCCGAGCTCGTACACCGATCGCACCGTCCGACGCGCCTCGTGCGCGTCCCAGGCCGCCTCGAGGCGAGCGTCGTCGAACGTGCCCGCATGCGCACGATGGGCGAGCGCGGCAGCGACATGGTGGTGCACCTCGGCTCGATCCGGGTCGAGGCGGTCGCGCATCGCGCTCCGGAACAGTCGCTCGGCTTCGTCGCGGCACCCGGCGAGGAGCGCGATCTCGCCGGCGTCGATCAGACCGTCCAGGCGCACCGCGCGCCACGGGTGCGCTTCGACGCTCCCGAGCGCGCTCGACAGCACGTCGAAGGCCGCGCGGGCGGCGCGAGGACGTTCGCTGTCGCCGAGCTGTTCGAGCAGCACGTGTCGCGCCGCGATCTCGATCCCGGCGGCCGCCCCGCACAACGACAACCGACCCTGCGTCACCAGCGCGGCAGCCGCAGTCGTGGCGAGGTCGAGCGCCGTCTCCATGTTGCCGAGGTCGAGCGCGATGCGGGCCCGCAGCAGCGAGGTCGCCGCGGCGCCGTGGTCGTCGCCGACCGCGAGCTGCGCGGCCCACGCCTCCTCGGCGAGGTCGGCCGCCTCGGACAGCAACCCGGCAGCGTGCGCGAGATCGGCCCGGTCCGCGAGCACCACCGGCGGCGCCGTCCACGACGGTTCGATCGCCGCGTCGTGCATCAGGCGCCATCCTTCGGCCAGATCGCCGGCGCGAGCGGTGATCCAGCCACGGTTGTGGAGCGCGTGGGCAGCGAGGGTCAGCTCGCCGATCTCGCGACATCGCTGCTCGGCGTCCACTGCATCGGCCGCCGCGGCGTCGAAGTCGCCGACGTGGGCCTGCGCCACCGCCCGGTTCATCACGAGCTTGGCCACCGTCAGCCGGTCGCCGGCGGCCTCCGCAGCAGGCTCGGCGCGGCGCAGCCAGACCAGCGCATCCTCGCTGCGCCCCGCCCAGTGCAGGATCAACCCGCGCTGGTACCAAGCGAGCCACGCGTTCTCGCCGAGGAGCGGCTCGACGGCGTCCAGGGTCCGCAGTGCGAGCTCGCTCTCGCCGGACGCGGCGAGCATCGCCGCGACCCGCACGCGCAGCGGTGCCGCACGTGCATCGGCGCGCCGGTCGGCGAGGTCCGCGGCGCGCCGGAACAACGCGAGGGCGTCCGACATCGTGCCGACGCGGATCGACGCCTCGGCGGCGATGCTGAACAGCGTGATCTGCTGGACGGCCGGTGCCGTACCGGCTCGCGTGATGGCTTGCCGACGGGCCCGTTCAGGATCGGACGACGCAAGTTCGGCCAGCGCGTCGAGCTCGTCGTCGGTCAGAGCAGCGTCCACGTCGTGCGCACGCGGCGCCCGTCGGCGAGCACCACCTCGACCGACGCGGGCCCGCTCTGCGGAGACACGCGGAAACCGCCGTCCTCGTCGAGCTTGAGCGGACGTGACGCACCGTTGGCGTCCAGCCAGCGTGCGCTCGAGCTCGCTCCGTCGATCCGCCCGGTGACCCGACGATCGATCGAGTCGACGGTCAACGACACCGAGAACGCATCGAGCCGGTACAGGTGCTGGCGCTCGTTCGTCCCGCCACGGACGCCCGCCCGCTGTCCGGCGTCGAGGTGCTCCTCGACCTCGGCGATCAGCGCGTCGGTCCGTGCCACCCAGAACGCGTTGACCGCCCCGGCGAGGCGCTCGTCGGTGATCTCCTCCGCTAACGCCTCACCGAGCTCGGCCAGCAGGAGGTCGGCCGCATCGTCATCGAGCAGGAGGTCGTCCGCGTCGTTCATCCCATCGTCCGTTCACCCGACGCCGAGAGGCCCCGATCACCGAGGATCCGGACGAGCTTGGTCAGGCAGCGACGACGCGTCGGACCGATGCTCCCCACCGGGATGTCCACCTGGCTGGAGATCTCCTCATAGGAGAAGCGGGCATCGGCGCTCAACATCGCCAGCAGGAGCCGGCAGCGCTCGCCGAGGTGCCGAAACGCGACACGCAGCTCGTGATGTCGCTCGGCGCGCACGAGGACATCCACTGCGCTGTGCTCGTCGTCGAAGTTGAGGCTGCCGAGCAGGACGGCCGGTAGCGGACGTCGGGCGCGGTTCGACACGCGGATCGCCTCGCGCCGGGTGGTCGTCACCAACCACCCCGGCAGCGCGGCAGGCTCGGTGATCTTCCCCAGGTGCTCGGCAAGGCGCAACCACGTCGTCTGCGTCACATCGGCCGCGTCGGCCTCCGACAGGCCGCACGCGCGCGCCGTGGCCCACAGCAAGCCGTGGAACTGGCCGACCAGCTCGGCCCACGCCCGCTCGTCCCCCTCGGCCGCCGACTCCAGCAGGGCCCTCAGTTGCGTCGAGCTCTCGGTCGTGGTCACCTCGGAGCTGGTCATTCCGCGCACCGATGTATCAGCCGGTGGCGAGCGCGCTCTCCTAGCCGTGGTCCCACAGCGGGACGATCGGCGGCACGTTCGCCGGGCAACTGAGGAGACGTCCTGATGAGAGCTCGCAAGCTGGCGCACATCGCTACCGGGATCGCGGCGCTCGCCGCTGGCTGGTTGACGCTGGGAGCTCCGGTCATCTTCTGGTGAGTCGCACGAGCAACGTGGCGCGGCCGCGGCGGCGAGCATGTCCCCGAGCACCGCATCCGCATCGCGCCATGTTGGCAGACCGCGGAACGGTCCATTCGAAATTTCTCAGATTGATGTATCAACTGGCCGCGACCGCGCTCCTCCTCGTCATCACACCGCGTCTGGCGGCGTGACGACGGGGAACCGAGATGCACGACCAGCGCACATTCGCCACAGAACCGCCCACCCTCGCCACGAGGTCGTTCGCGCGCGCACTGCCGCAGGATGTGGGGCGCGACACGGACCTGTCCGCTGTCTGCCTGCTGATCGTCGATGAGGTCGCCACCGACCTCCGCCTCCTCGAGCTGATGCTGCACATGGCCGGCGCTTCTGATGTCCACACGATCACCGACGCCCGCACAGCGGTCGATCGGTACCTCGAGATCCGTCCCGATCTCGTGCTGATGGACCTCGACATGGGGACCGTCAGCGGCCACGGGGTCGTCACCTCGCTGCGCGAGGTTCCCTGCGACGAGATGTTCCTCCCGGTCGTCGTCCTGACGGCCGACCCCACGGCCCACACACGCGTGCGCGCGTTCGCGGCAGGAGCCAACGACCTGATCACCAAGCCCTACGACCAGGTCGAGATGATCGGACGGATGCGCAACCTCCTCACGATGCGCAAGCTCTACCGGGACGTCCGACGCCACAACGTCGAGTTGCACCCCGACCTCGACTCGCCGGCGGAGACCGCGATCTCGCCGCTCGGGCGTGGCTGCACGGCGCCGACCCTCGCAGTCGGCGACATCGGCGGCTGATCGCCGCCCTGCCGGTGCCCTTGGAGGCCGGTGCTATATTCGCTCAGCTGCTCTTCCGCCGTCCCGATACGTGTGGAACACCAACAGCTGGGAGTTGACAGATGGTCGACGAGGGCAAGCTGTCCGAGGTGCTCAGCGCGTTCGCTCGGACGATGATCACCGATTGTCCGATGCGCGTCATCGCGGACCAGTTGGTCAAGTGCGTCGTCGAAGTGCTGCCCGTCACCAGTGCAGGAGTCACGCTGAACGTGCCGATGACGTCAGCTCGGGAGATCGTCGCGTCGGACGAGTCGGCGCTGCGCTTCGAGCAGCTCCAGTACGAGACCGAGGACGGTCCCTGCAACCTGGCGAACGCGACGGGCGATGCGATCAGCGTCGGGGATCTCCAGGCGGACCGCCGCTTCCCACAGTTCGCCGCGGCGGCCGCCGTCGACGGGTTGGCCGCGGTGTTCGCGTTCCCGCTGCGCCACGACTGCGACCGGCTCGGCGCGATGACCCTGTACCGGGACGCCACCGGCGTCCTCGACCCCCAGGACATGGCCATCGCCCAGACGTTGGCCGACGTCACCGCCGCGTACCTCGTGATGGCGATCGCTCGTGACGAAGCGCGCAGCGCGGCAGAGACCCTGCGCCAGATCGCCTTGCGCGATCCGCTCACCGGGCTGGCGAACCGGCAGCTGCTGGAAGACCGGATCGAGCATGCCGCCGAGCACGCCCGGCGGAGCCACTCGGCTGCCGCGATCCTGTTCGCCGACCTGGATCAGTTCAAGCACGTCAACGACGCCTACGGCCACGCCGTCGGCGACGAGCTGCTCGTCGCTGTTGCCCGACGACTGTCGACGTTGCTCCGTTCGAGCGACACGCTGGCGCGGATCTCGGGTGACGAGTTCGTCTTCCTGTGCGAGGACCTGAGCGAACCCGAGGACGTCGACCTCATCATGGACCGCATCGCCGAGGCGTTCTCGACCCCCTTCGACTCGGCCGGTCACGAGCTGTCGATCACCGCCAGCGTCGGCGTCGCGTACGCCGGGGCCGGTGAGCAGATCTCCACGCACCTCGTGGTCGCGGCCGACCGCGCGATGTACGAAGCGAAGCGCGCCCGTTGCGTGCGCTGAGGACGCCAGCACCGAGCTGACCGGGTCCGCCCGCTCCTGACCGGTGTCCGGAGCCCACAGCCCACCCTCAACTCCTTCGGGTCCGGAGGAAGGCTGGGCTGTGGACGCTCGCGAGCCATACCCGCCCCCGTCGGGCTGAAACACGCCGATTTACCTGCAGCTGACGACGGGCCACCCTGACGTTGACGCGGCGATTCCTATGCTCCGACAGATCGACGGGAGGTACGCCGTGAGCTCGATGGTGCTCCACGATCCACACCCAGCCAGCGAGCACCTGATCGCGTTCAGCACGCCACTCCCGTTGCGCTCCCGGCTCGCCGTCCTCGCGGGCAAGGCCACGAGCGCCGTCTCGCGTCGGTTGCTCCTCGGCCGCGGTGCGGTCATCGGCGGACGGGTCACGCTGGCGGTCGATCCCCTCGTCCTGACCCGCCTCACCGCGGGCCGGGCGGTGACGGTCGTGTCGGGCACGAACGGCAAGACGACGACGACCTTGCTCCTCGCCGAGGCGCTCGGATCGACTCGTACCGTCAGCAGCACGGCCGGGGCGAACATGACAGCTGGCCTCGTCACCGCCGCCGCGCGACCGACGGAGGAGCTCGTGCTCGAGGTCGACGAGCTGTTCGTGGCGCGCACGATGACGACAACCCGACCGACGGTGCTCGTGCTGCTGAACCTCAGTCGCGACCAGCTCGACCGGATGGTCGAGGTCCGTCGCGTCGCCGATCGGTGGCGTGCCGCGATTGCGGAGGTGACCTGGAACATGACGATCGTCGCCAACGCCGACGACCCACTCGTGGTCTGGGCCGTCCACCGGTTCCCCGACGTGGTGTGGGTCGCCGGCGGCACCCGAGGGCGACGCGAAGCGATCCAATGCCCGTCCTGCGGCCAGGTCGCCATCGTCAACGCCGCCGGCATGTGGTCGTGCGCCTGTGGGAGCGCACGGCCGTCACCGAACTGGACGGTCGATGCCGACCACCTGCACGGGCCGGCGTTCATCAGTCCGTTCAACCCCTCGCTGCCCGGCGAGGCCAACCGATCGAACGCGGCGATGGCCGTGGCCGCCGCAGCGGCGCGCGGCGTCGACCGCCACGCGGCCATCAGCGCCGTAGAACGGGTCGAGTCGGTCGCCGGCCGGTACCTCACCGTGCCGATCGCGGGCCGGCCGGTGCGGATGCTCCTGGCGAAGAACCCGGCCTCGTGGACCGAGGTGCTGCATCTGATCGACGACGACCTGCGGCCGATCGTGATCTGCGTCAACGCCCGAGGTCCCGACGGGCGCGACACGAGTTGGCTGTGGGACGTCGCCTTCGAAGGTCTGGCAGGACGGGTGGTGGCTGCGTGCGGCGAGCGACGGTGGGACCTGGCGATGAGGTTGGAGACCGCCGGGATCCGCTGCCTCGTCGTGCAGGACCCGGTCGACGCCGTGCGCGCCGTGGCCCCCGCCGGTTCGTCCGTCGAGCTCGTCGGGACGTACAGCGCGTTCCACGACCTGCTCCGTCGTCTGCACGTGCGCTGGTGATCGCGATGACGTCGAGCGTGGTCATCGTGCACATCTACCCGAGCCTCCTCGGCCTCTACGGCGACCGCGGCAACGCCCTGGTGCTGCTCGACCGGGCCCACGCCCGCGGCATCCCGGCCGAGCTCCTGGAGATCGAGCCCGGCGAGACGATCCCCGAGCAGGCCGACATCTACCTGATCGGCGGCGGCGAAGACCTCGCGCAGGTCACCGCGACGAACCTGTTGCGCAGCGCCGAGCGTTCGGCAGCCATCAGGGCCGAGGGCGCGGTCGTGCTGGCAGTCTGCGCCGGTCTGCAGATGCTCGGCACCGAGTTCCGCGCCGCGGGGCAACAGGTCCGCGGTCTCGGGCTCGTGGACGCGGTCACCACCGTCGGCCCCGACCGTGCGGTCGGCGAGCTCGTCACCGAGCCTGAGCACCTGCCGATCCCGACGCTGACCGGCTTCGAGAACCACGCCGGCCGCACGGCGCTCGGACCCGGGGTGATGCCCCTCGGACGGGTCATCGTCGGCATCGGCAACGGCGACGTGGAGCCGGATTCGAGCGCGGGCGAGCGCGTCGACGGGTTCATCCACGACCGGATCGTCGCCACCTACCTGCACGGTCCCGTGCTCGCGCGCAACCCCGCCCTCGCCGACCTGCTGCTGCGATGGGCGACCGGCGGCGAGCTCGCCACCCTCGAGGACCGCACCGCGGAGGCCTTGCGCAACGAACGTCTCGCGGCCACGCTGTCGTCGCGCCAGGTGCGGCGGGCGTCGGCCGCCAGCGGTCGCAGGACCGAGCTCGGATGACGCGCGCCCGGCATCGTCGGCCCGTCGCGTGGATCGCCGTCATCGCGACGGTGTCGACCTGGATGGTCGTGGCGTTCGCCGTACCGGTCGCCGCCTCCGCCGGCACGGCTGCGTTCCACGAGGTCACCACGCACCGGATCCTCGACACCCGCACATCGCCGGGAGCACGACTCTCGGGCGGTTCGAGCCTCGACCTCCGCGTCCCCGAAGCAGCAGGAGCGGTCGCCGTCGTCGTCTCGGTCACGGTGACGGAGCCGGCCGGCCCCGGCTTCCTCACCCTCTCCCGGACCGGCGACCCGCGGCCCGGCGTGTCCGCCCTCAACTTCGACGCCGGATCGATCATCTCCAACCAGGCGACGGTGGCGGTCGACGTCCAGGGTCGCTTCACCATCTTCACCACGGCGACCACCCATGTCGTCGTCGACCTCGTCGGCACCTACGTCGCCGCCACCCCGTCGACCGTCGGCCGATTCAGCCCGGTGACGCCGTCGCGTGTGCTCGACACCCGGACCCGCGGCGGCGCGGTCCCCGGCGGCGGCTCGGTCGTCGTCCAACCGCACCTGGCCGGCGCCGAAGCCGCGGTCGTGACGATCACGGTCACCCAGACCGCCGGCCCGGGCTTCGTCACCGCCCACCGATCCGACGGTCCGGCGCCCGGCACGTCGACGCTCAACTTCGAGGCCGCCGGCACGATCCGCGCCGTCCTCGCCACCGTGGCCCTCGCCGCGGACGGCACGTTCCGCATCGACGTCAGCGTCGCGACCCACATCGTCGTCGACGTGCTCGGCTCGTTCACGGGCGCCGCCGCACCGTCGGGTCGGAGCGGGCTGTTCGTCCCGATCGTCCCAACGCGGCAGTTCGACACGCGCGACGGCGGGCTCGGACGGCTGGCGCCAGGATCGTCCGTGACCATCGACTACGCGGACCAGCCCCTGGCGATCCTCGGCAACCTGACGGTCACCGACGGACGCAGCGCCGGCTTCGCCACGGCTTCGCCCGGCGCACAGACCGACCTCACCACGAGCACCGTCAACACCGACCGACCGGCACAGGCGATCGCCGCGGCGATCGCGGTGGCGCGTCAACCAGGCGCAGGCGTGACCTTCTCCACATACGGTGCGCAGCACCTGATCTTCGACATCTCCGGCGCCTACGTCACCGATGCGGGCACCGCCGGGTCGTCCTCGCCTGCGGCCGTGCGCATCGGCCCACGCGAAACCAGGTCGCCGTTCGACGGGCTGAGCGAGGCCGACCTCCTCGCCGCGTATCCCGACGCGTCGTCGACCCGCGCCGCGGTGATGACGTCCGACGGCACGGTGCACAGCTTCGGTCAGAGCGACGTCGACCTGCCGGCCGCATCGACCATCAAGGCACTGGTCCTCGGCTGCACGTTGGCCGGCCTGCAAGATCGCGGCTCCGTCCAGCCCGATGCGGCGACCGCCGACCTCCTGCACCGGATGATCTCCGTCAGCGACAACGACGCCACCACGACGCTCGTCGACGCCCTCGGCGGCGCACCGGCACTCCGCCCGTGCGCGAACCGGTTCGGGGCGAGTGCGATCACGATCAACCCCAACGGCTGGGGTGTCACCCAGGTCCCGCCGGAGAGCTTCGTGCGAATCCTGCGCAACCTGTTGCGTGTCGACAGCACGGTGCTCGACGCGGGCTGGGTCGCGTACGCGCGCTCGCTGATGCTGTCGAGCAACATCGTCAGCGGCGAGCGCTGGGGCATCGGCGCCGGACTGCCGAGCGGCTCGACGTTCTGGGTGAAGGACGGATGGTGGACGACCGGGCCGGCCGACTTCCGCTATCCGGGGAACCGGATCAACAGCATCGGCATGATCGAGACGAGCCGCGACTGGTGGATCATCGCGATCCAAGGGGATCGCTACGCGAGCCAGCAACGCGGCATCGCCGCCACCGAGCTGATCGCGACGAGCGTCAACCGCACGCTGGACGCCGGCTGAGCCGCACCGGCGCGGGCGGCACCGACACGCGGCGCCCATCGCGTGATCCGCGCGGTTCCAGGGTCGTCAACTTACCGT
>JAODBQ010000705.1 GCA_025464045.1 Ilumatobacteraceae bacterium | reverse complement strand
GCTCGCGGTCGGCGGGTGGTGTGGCCGAAGGGCACGTGGACCTTGAGCGACCCGAACGACAGCATCTACCAGGAGTTCGCGCCGCTGGACCTGCAGATGAGCGATGCCGAGCGCCGCCGGCTCCTCTACGTCGCCACCACCCGCGCGCAAGACCACCTGGTGGTGTCGCTGCACCGAGACGGTCGCACGCCGACCTCGTCGGCCTCGCTGCTCGCCGAGGCCAGCCAGGGTGCGGCGCACCGCGTCTTCGAGCCGCACGAGCACGTGCTGTCGAGTGCCCCGTCCGCACCGATCGCGCTGCCATGGGCGGACGAGCAGGAGTGGGCATTGACACGGGACGCGGCGCTGACCCGTGCGACCCGGTCGTCCGTGCTCAGCGCGACCGCACTCGCAACGCGCTTCGCGCCGGCCGAGTCGCGCGACCCGGCGATGCAGAAGGACGGTGTCGATCTCGATCTGCCGCCGTGGCAGCGCGGGCGCTACGGCACGGCCGTCGGCCGAGCGGTGCACGCGGTGCTGCAGCACGTCGATCTGGTCCGCGGCGACGGTCTCGCCGCGCTCGCCGCGTCGCAGGCGGCGGCGGAGGGCGTGCTCGGCATGGAGGCGACGATCGAGCGGCTCGCCCGGTCGGCGCTCGGTGCCGCGATCGTCGTCGCCGGTGCTGCCAACGAGCACTGGCGGGAGCTGTTCGTCGCCACCGCGTTCGGGGCGAACGTCGTCGAGGGCTACATCGATCTGCTCGTGCGCCACCCGACGCGGGGCCTCGTCGTGGTCGACTACAAGACGGACCAGCTGCAGGGCGCAGCCGATCGCGACGTGCGACTGCAGCGGTACGGCGTCCAGCTCGCCGCCTACGGCATCGCGCTCGAGCAGCTGCTGGGCGAGCCCGTTGCCGCCGGTGTGCTGGTCATGTGCGCCACCTCCGGACCGGCCGACGAGGTCGAGATCGCCGGTTGGTCCGCGCTCCAGGAGGGCCTACGCGCCAGCCTCACCTGAGCCACCCGCGGCGCCGACGCCGCCGCGGCCGCCGCTGCGCGGGATCCGACCGGGGGTGCGGTTCGCCGGCTTCGGGACCTTCGCCCGTCGGGCACGCGGCACGCGTACGACGGTTCGTTCCGTGACGGTCGTCGACCGCAACGACCGACCGATGGCGAAGACCAGCTGCTTGACCAGCACGAGCCCGATCAGCACCGCAAGGCCGACGGCGAGCGGGCGCAGCACCGCCATCATCAGGTCGCCCTTGGCCTTGCGCAGCGGTGTGAACAGACCGGAATCGACGGCGGTGGCCGCGTCGGTGAGGGTCATCACGGGATCCTCGACGCTCGGGCACTTCAGATCGCTCTCGTTGACGCCCGCCACGGCGTCGCCGCCGTACAGCTCCGTCGGCTCGCGGATCTTCGACATCAGCAGGCCGGTCGCCGGGTCTGGGGTGGCGCCGACGATGTACGTGGTGCCGTTGTCGAGGAAGCGCACGTCCGGCCCGTAGCGGACCTGCACCTGGTCGCCGACGGCGAAGCCGTCGAGGGTGCCGGCACGGACCGACTGCACGGTGAACTGCGCCGTGCGGAAGTCCATCTTGTCGACCTTGCCGATGAACACCGCGGTCGTTGCCGCCGGCGTCGGGCAGCCGGCGGGTACCGCGACCAGCGGGGCGGACTGGACCTGTGGCACCGAGATCAGCGGTGGGTTCTGCCCGGCGACGGTGACCTCGGGCCCGAGCCCCGTGTCCTCGCCGCTCGCGGCCACGGTCGTGCTGGTGGCCGGCGTCGTGTCGCCCGGCACCGTGCTGCCCGGCGGCGCCGTCCGCGGCGCCGAGGACCTCCAGGACGCACCGTTGGAGGACGCACCGTTCGCCGACACACCGTTGGACGACGCAGCCGGTGAGCCGGCCGCAGCCGAAGCGGCCCCGGCCGGCAACAGCGACGCGAGCACCACGAGCGGCGCCGCCACGCCGACCAGCATCCACCGCGTTCTTCGCACGAACCGCCACGCTACTGAGCGGTCACACCCGGACGGCGGCAGCCCAGCGTCACGCTCGACGATCAGCCCGAGGCCCCGTACGCCGTCACCTGCGGATGGGCGCGACTCCAGCGAGATACCGCACGTCCCGCGCCCACCAAGGGCGACGGAGGCGGGTCAGTGACCGGAGAACTTCGGTGTGCGCTTCTCCACGAAGGCGGCCATCGCCTCGCCCGTGTCCGTCGTCCCGGAGTTCACGGTTTGGGCGGCGCCTTCGTCGTCCAGAGCCTGCTCGAACGTGACGGCCATCGAGTTGTCGAGCATCCGCTTCGACTGGGCGAGCGCGATCGGCGGACCGGCCGCCAGGCGGCTGGCCCAATCGGCGACGAACGCATCCAGCTCGGCGTCCGGCAGCACCCGGTTGACGAGGCCGATCTCGAGGGCCTCCGGTGCGCTGATGATGTCGGCGAACAGTGCCAGCTCCTTGGCCTTGTGCAGGCCGACGCGGCGCGGCAGCAGCCACGATCCACCGAAGTCGAGCGACAGCCCGCGGCGCGCGAAGATCTGCGAGAAGCGTGCGGTGTCGCCGGCCACGACGAGGTCGCAGCCGATCGCCAGGTTGCAACCCGCACCGACCGAGACGCCGCGGACCTTGGCGATCGTCGGCTGCGGCAACTTGTGCAGCGCCAGGGCGACGTCGCCGACGTGGCGCATGTTGGCCAGGTAGTGCGGACGTTCCGCACCCGCCGGCCCGCCCGTGAGGTCGGCGCCCGAGCAGAAGTCGCCACCGGCGCCGGTGATCACCACGACCCGATCGAGCGGGTTGGTCGAGATCTCCCGGAACGTCGCGAGCAGTTCGTCCCACATCGGCCCATTGATGGCGTTCTTCTTCTCCGGGCGGGTGAGCGTGATGGTGACCACGCCATCCGCGCGATCGACGTCGATGGTTTCCACCTGGGCAACGATACTGAGGCCATGCACCCCCACTCGCACCGCGTCGGCCCCCGGTCCTGACGATGGGCTTCAACCCGTACCGCAAGTTCGTGCCGAAGCGCTCCGACTACGTCTTCGTCGGCGCCGCCGTCGTCGCCGTGATCGCACTCCTGCTCTGGGTCCTCCTCGGCTGATCTCCCTCGCCCGTCGGAGCTGCACCCGGTTGGCCCCGACGCCGGCCCCCGGACGAGATCAGGTCGTCGGACGCGGCCGAGCCTTCGCCGGCGCCTTGGTTGCCTTGGTTGCCTTGGGCGACTTGGTTGCCTTGGGCGCCTTGGGCGCCGCGGCCGCTGTCTTGGTCGTCTTCGCTGTCTTGGGCGTCGCAGGTGCCGCAGCCGGCTTGGGTGGTGTGGTGCGGCCACGACGGACGATCGCGTCGAACTCGGCGTCGGTCAGGGGGAGCACCGAGAGACGGTTGCCGCGGGCGAGCAGCCGGCACCCGGCCAGCTCGGGCATCGTGCGCAACTCGTCGAGCGGGATGAACCGCAGTGCGCGCACCGGCGCGACGGTCACCCAGTCCCAGCGCGGATCACCGCGCTTGGAGCCAGGGTCGTAGTACTTCGACGACGGATCGAACTGCGTCGGGTCGGGCTCGGCCCGCTTGACGACCTTGCACACCCCGGCCGCGCCGGGCGGGTCAGCGTTGGAGTGGTAGAAGATCGCCTGATCGCCGACGCGCATCTCGCGCATGAAGTTGCGCGCCTGGAAGCTGCGCACCCCGTCCCATCCCTCACGCCCGACGCGCATCAGGTCGGTGTAGCCGAACGACTCGGGCTCGGACTTGAACAGCCAGTGGGCCATCGTTCAGCGACGAGTGGCGATCAGCAGCGGGATGATCCGCTCGGTCTTCTTCTGGTAGTCGGCATACGGCGGGAACGCGGCGACGGCCCGGTCCCACCACTCGGCACGTTCCGCTCCGGTCGTCTCACGCACGTGGACGTCGAACGGCTCGGGGCCGTCCTGCACGGTGGCGGCGTTCGCGTCGGCACTGAGGTTGTGGTACCAGACGGGGTGCTTCGGCGCGCCGCCCATCGACGCGACCAGCGCGTAGGCGCCGTCGTGCTCGACCCTCATGAGCGCCGTCTTGCGGATCGTGCCGCTCTTGTTG
>JAODBQ010000704.1 GCA_025464045.1 Ilumatobacteraceae bacterium | reverse complement strand
GCTCGCGGTGGCGGCGGTGCTGGCGGTGCTGGCGACGGCGGCGACGGTGGTGGCCGTGTTCGACGTCGACTTCTTGTCGCTGCCGCACGCGCCGGCCGCGAGGGCGAGGACGACGATGGTCGCTCCTGCCCCGAACCGTCTGGTGACGCTGATCATCTGGGCTCCTTGATGGGTTGGTTTGGGGTTGGAGAGGAGGGCTGGAGAGGAGGGTTGGGTGTGGGGGTTCGACGGGCGACGGGACCGGGGGATCAGCGGCGCTGGCTGGCGTGCCAGTGCAGCACGTACCGCTCGATGCCGCTGATCAGGATGATCGCCAGCGCACCGAGCACGGCGAGCACGTACACCGAACCCCACAGCTGCAGTGGCAGGTTGTGGTTCTGGGCGACCTTCACCGAGTAGCCGAGCCCGCTGCGCGAACCGGCGAAGAACTCGCCGAGCACGGCGCCCATCAGCGCCAGGCCGACGGCGATGCGTGCGGCCGTGAAGATGTTCGGCAGGGCGGACGGCAGCCGCAGCCGCACGAACACCTCCCACTTGCTCGCATCGACCGAGCGGGCCAGCTCGATCAGGTTCGGGTCGACCGAGCGCAGGCCGGTGGTCGCGTTGACGAGGAACGGCACGCCGCAGACGATCGCGGTCATCGTCACGATCGGCCTGAGCCCGAAGCCCATCCAGATCACGAACGCCGGGGCGTAGGCGATGAGCGGCGTCACCTGGGCGAGCACGACGAGCGGCATCAGCATCCGCTCGAGCACCCGCGAGTGGGCGATGATCGCGGCGACGACCATCGCGATGCCGAAGGCGACGGCGAACCCGAGGAACGCCTCCCACAGCGTGGTCCGCGCGTTCTCGAGGTAGTACGTCTTGTCGCCGTTGATGCTCGACAGGATGCTGCTCGGTGTCGGCAGCTCGTACTGCTTGATGTCGAAGATCTTCGTCGCCGCCTGCCAGCCCAACAGGAACAGCGTGATCCCGAGCACGGGGGCGACGGCCACCGACGCGGCGGAGAACCACGACCGCTGACCGAGCGCGTCACGCGGCGCGCGAGGCGAGCCCGTGGCGGTGGGATCCGGTGCGGTCGCGACCATCTCGCGCGTCACTGGTGCTGCTCGCGCAGGTCGACGCGCAGCTGCCGCACGATCTCGTGGAACGCGGGCTCGTCCTCCATCGCGGCGGACCGCGGTCGGGGCAGGTCGATGATCCGCTCGGACGCGACCCGGCCGGGCCGCGGCGCCATCACGACGACGCGGTCGGACAGGATCGCCGCCTCGGTGACGGAGTGGGTGACGAAGACCACCGTCGTGCGCAGGCGTTCCCACAGCTCGAGCAGCAGGTAGCGCATGTCGGCGCGGGTGATCTCGTCGAGCGCGGCGAACGGTTCGTCCATCAGCAGGATCGGCGCGCCGAGCGCGAACGCGCGCACGAGCGAGACGCGCTGCTGCATCCCGCCGGACAGCTCGTGCGGGTAGGCCTTCTCGAACCCGGTGAGGCCGACGGCTGCGAGGAGATCGGCGATCTCGCCGTTGCTCAGCGTCGGGTGCGCGGCGCTGCCCCGGTGGAGCTTGCTGAGGAAGCGGACGTTGTCGGCCACGGTCTGCCACGGGACCAGGGCCGGTGCCTGTGGCACGAGCCCGTACTGCTTCGCGGCGCGGGCCGCGTCGGCGGTGGTGCCGGCCACCGTGACGCTGCCGGCGTCGGGTTGGTGGAGGCCGCCGATCAGGCGCAGCAGGGTGGACTTCCCGCAACCGCTCGGGCCGAGCAGGCTGACGAACTCGCCGGCGCCGATCTCGAGGTCGACGCCGCTGAGCGCGGTCACGACGCGGCTGCGCCGGCCGAACAGCTTGTCGACGCCGCGGACCGCGATGAGCGGCTCGACCGTCACCATCGGTTCAGCGAACGCCATCGTCTGCATCGTCGTCAACACCCTTCTCGTCAACACCTGTCGCTCGTCAACACCCGTCGCTCGTCAGCACCTGTCTGGTCAAACTCTGGCCGAACGATCCTCACGGGCGTTCTATCGACCGATTGTGTCGGCGAGGTTTCCTGGTCACCATTCTTGCATCGTGGTCTGACCATCAGACCGGTCGAATCAGCGATCTCCCGTCTGCGTCGTCACGCCTCCGGCCAGCCGCGGCGGTAGCGCTGCACGAGCCACCGGTTGAACTGCACGTGCGTCTCCTCCTGCCACGAGTACCGCCCCCGCGCCGCGAACCGCGAGTGCATGCCGCGCTGGACCTTCGTCGTCGCGTCCTGGTCCTGGCGCACGAACACCTGCACGCCGACGTCGCTCATCGCCGCGAGGTGCGCGAACATCGGGTGCTCCAGTGACGTCGGGTGGTACAGGTAGCCGATCTCGAGGTCGATCGTGTCGGCCGTCTTCGGCCGCACGATGAAGAAGAACGCCAGATCGGGCGCGGTGCCGAAGCACAGGGTCGGCGGCATCATCGCGAACGTGCTGCGCCACCGCTCGGCCTCGGTGAGCTTGGGGAACACCGGCAGCAGCGCCTTGGTCGTGGCGTTGAACCCGCCGTCGATGTGGGTGTAGCCGTTGGTGCGCACGATCACGTTCGACGACTCGTCCCACGGCACCGGGAAGGCCGCGAGCTCGCTCGGGCAGAAGTCCTGGATCGTGTGGTGGAGCTTGTTCGCGTGGTAGCCGTCGTTGAAGTTCTCGAACATCACCTTCCAGTTCCACGGCAGGTCCGCGAGGGTGACGGTGTCGGGGCAGATCGCGGTCTCGAGCTCGAAGTGCTCGATGTACGGCTCGTAGCTCGCCAGTGTCGGAGCCAGCGGCGCCGGATCGGCGTCGAAGTGCACGAACACGAAGCCGTGCCACACCTCCACGGCGAGCGACGGCAGCGGGAAGTCCTTGCGGTCGAACCCGACGGTGCGCTCCATGGCCGGTGCACCGAGCAGGCGGCCCGTCAGGTCGTAGCTCCACAGGTGGTAGGGGCAGGTGAACTTGGTGGCGTTGCCCTCGCCCTCGGCGATCTGCATCCCGCGGTGCTGGCAGATCGCCGAGAAGGCCCGCACCGAGCCGCCCTTCGCCCGGGCGACGATCACCGGCTCGCCGTTGACCGTGGTCGTGAACCAGTCGCCGACCTCGGCGATGCGACTGGCACGACCGACGCACAACCACTCGTGGGCGAACACTGCCTGGCGCTCGAACTCGAGGAAGTCGCGGTCCGTGTACACCTCAGGCGGCATCGTCACGGCCGTCGAGACGTCGCTGACGCTGGCGTCGAACGAGGCGAGCAGTTCGCGGTCGAGCACGGTCATCCGAAGATCGTCCGCGCGATGCCGGCGTGGCAGCCGATCGTCGAGTCGACCACCTGGGTCACACCGAGGTCCATCGCCACCGATGACAGCGAGTACGCGTCGTCGGCGGACAGGCCGCAGTGGGTGCGCATGAACCAGATCATCTGCTCGGCGGCCATCACCATCGCCTCGTCGAGGTCGGCGCCGAAGCCGTGCGTGTACCAGTGCGACGCGGTCTGCAGCATCGGCGCGGTGTTGCCGATGCCCTTCAGCAACGTCACCTGGATCCGCGCCGTGAGCGAGGCCTCGATCGCGGTGCCGCAGATCTCGCC
>JAODBQ010000677.1 GCA_025464045.1 Ilumatobacteraceae bacterium | reverse complement strand
GCCGGCTTGTCCCACGTCCGCAGGCCGAGTTGTCGGGAGGCCGCGCGGATGTCGGCCTTGGTGAACCCGGCCGCGACGAGCGGGAACTCGGCGCCGCGCTCGTCGGCGGCACGCTGGCCGGGACGGTGCTCGCCGAGGTCGTCGAGGTTGACGCCGAGCACGACGGTGGCGCCCTGCGCGGCGGCGATCGGACCGACGACGTCCATCAGCTCCGCCTTGCAGTGGTAGCAGCGGTCGATGTCGTTGATCCGGTACGCGGCACGGGCCATCTCGTCGGTGTCGACGGCGGACCAGCGCAGCCCCCACTCGGCGGCGAGTGCTCGGCAGTCGGCCTCCTCGTCGCCGGCGAGGGACGGCGAGACCGCGGTGACCGCATGGGCCGCCTCGCCGAGCGTGCGCTGCGCGACCGCGGCGAGGAACGCGCTGTCGGCTCCACCGCTGAACGCGACGACCACCCGCCCGAGCCGGCGCAGCTCGTCCTCCAACCTGGCGACGAGCATGTCCAGCCGCTGCTCGACCACGGTGTCGCTCACCCGCCGAACGCTACCGGACCACGTGTGCCCGCCTGCCGCCGCTTCCCACGCAAGCACCGGATCAGCTCACCAGTGAGCAGAACCAGTGCTCGCGTCGCCGAAATCGGCCGAGGAGGCGGCTACCAGTCGACGTCGTCGCAGGTGTGGTCGACCACGGATTCGACTTGGAGGGTGGCGTGGGCGAGGCCGAAGCGGTCCTGCAGCAGGGTGCGCGCCCCGTCGAGGACGGCCTGGGTCGTGTGGCCGCCGGCGACGACGAGGTGTGCGGTGAGCACGTCCATCTCGCTCGTCAGCGTCCACACGTGCAGGTCGTGCACGCCGGCGACGCCAGGCTGCGCGAGCAGCGCGTCGCGCAGCTCGCCGATCTCGATGCCCTCCGGCGCGGCCTGCACGAGGACCCGCAACGCGTCCCGCCCGAGGCGCCACGCCCGCGGGAGGATGAACAGCCCGATCGCCGCGCCGACGACGGGGTCGACCCAACCCCAGTCGGTGATCCGCATCACGATCGCGGCGGCGATCACGCCGACCGAACCGAGCATGTCGCTGACCACCTCGAGGTACGCGCCGCGCAGGTTGAGGCTCTCCTTCGCCCCCTCGCGCAGCAGCACGAACGACACGACGTTGACGGCGAGGCCGAGGACGCCGACGACGAGCACTGGCGTCGTGGCGATGTGCGGACCGTCGCTGAACCGACGCACCGCCTCGATCAGCACGTAGCCCGCCACGGCGAAGAGCAGCACCGCGTTGGCGAGCGCGGCGAGGATCTCCAACCGGTAGAGCCCGAACGTGCGATGGTCCGCGGTGGTCTCGCGGTTGGCCGCGCTGATCGCGGCGAGGGCCATGCCCATGCCGAGCGCGTCCGTGGCCATGTGCCCGGCGTCCGACAGCAGCGCCAGCGAGTTGGTGGCCAGTCCGACCACCACCTGCACCACGAGGAAGGCGACGATCAGGATGAACGACAGCCGCAGCTTGCCGGCGTGGCGGGCACCAGCCCGCGCCCCGCCCCCGTGGACGTGCCCGTGCGAGTGCGCCTGGGCGGGACGATGTTCGTGCGCGTCGTCCGCGTCGTCGTGGCTCACCAGATGTTCGCCTCCATCCCCCAAGTATGGTGGACGGCCGACGAGAGCGCGATCGTCCGGCATGCCGGCCGGCGAGCTCCGTTCCCGATGCGAACTCACCGGGCCTGGTGCGACACGATCGACGCACTCCGACGAAGGGACCCCCATGGAAAGCGAAGCCTGGATCATCGACGCTGTGCGGTCCCCGCGCGGCAAGGGCAAGGAGAACGGCGCGCTGCACAACGTGCACCCGCAGCGGATCCTCGCCCAGGTCCTGAACGCACTGCAGGAGCGCAACGGGTTCGACACGGCCACCGTCGACGACGTGGTGATGGGCTGTGGTGCCGGGAGCGGCGACCACGCGATGGACATCGCCCGCATGGCGGCGCTCGATGCCGGCTGGTCGCTCGACGCTCCCGGCGTCACGCTCAACCGGTTCTGCGGATCCGGCCAGCAGGCCGTCAACTTCGCCGCAGCTGGCATCCGCGCCGGCTTCCAGGACCTCGTCGTTGCCGGCGGCGTGGAGAGCATGTCCCGTCCGGCCCCGGCCCACGTCGACGGCTTCACGGCGAACAACCACCACCTGCGCGACCAGTACAACATGGTGGCCCAGGGCATCTCGGCCGACCTGATCGCCACCACCGAGGGCTTCACCCGCGAGCAGTGCGACGCCCTCGCCGTGGACAGCCAGGCACGCGCCGCCGTGGCACTCGCCGAGGGTCGCTTCGACCGCTCGCTCGTGTCGATCTACCACGACGACGGCACCCTCGCGCTCGATCACGAGGAGTTCCCCCGCCCTGGCACCACGCTGGAGGGGCTCGCCAAGCTGAACCCGAGCTTCGCCGACATGGGCGCGCACGTGCCCGGCGGCCAGGACCTGAGCATCGACCAGACCGCGCTGCTGGCCTACCCGAAGTGGGACCACATCGAGCACGTGCACCACGGCGGCAACTCGTCGGGTGTCGTCGACGGCGCCAGCGCACTCCTCGTCACCTCGCCGGAGATGGCCCGCCAGCAAGGCTGGAAGCCGCGTGCCCGCGTCGTCATGACGGCGGTCGCCGGCACCGAGCCGGTGATCATGCTCACCGCCCCCGGACCGGCCGCGAAGCGCTGCGTCGAGAAGGCCGGGATGACGTTCGACGACATCGACCTGTTCGAGGTCAACGAGGCGTTCGCCTCCGTCGTGCTGAAGTTCCTCAAGGACACCGGCGTCGACTGGAACAAGATCAACGTCAACGGCGGGGCCATGGCGCTCGGCCACCCGATCGGCGCGACCGGCGGGATCCTCATCGGTACCCTGCTCGACGAGATGGAGCGCCAGGACAAGTCCACCGGGTTGGTGTGCATGTGCACCGGCGGCGGGATGGGAACCGCCACCATCATCGAGCGCATCTGAATCACCCCTGAGCACGTCGGCGCGCCACCCGGTCAACGCCAGCCGATGACCGGGCGTGGCCGGCGGCCCCGGTGGCTATGGTCTCGCCGATGACCGACCGGACCGAACGACTCGTCGGCGCGATCGACCTCCGGTCGGCGAAAGGGCTCGAGCTCGGGCCGCTCACCAGTCCCGTGGTGACACGGGCGATGGGCGACATCCGCTACCTCGACCACGTCGGGACCGACGCGCTGCGCGCCCGGTACGCATCGCACGAGGGGTTCGACGTCGAGGCGATCGTCGACATCGACTACGCGATCGAAGGCGCCTCGATCCGCGGCGCCGTGGGCGACGACGCGCCGTTCGACTACGTCATCGCCTCACACGTGATCGAGCACGTACCCGACCTCATCGGCTGGCTCGACGACCTGCGCCGGGTCGTCCACGACGACAGCGTCGTGCAGCTCGCGATCCCCGATCATCGGCGCACGTTCGACGCGTTGCGCTCGCCGACCGTCACCGCGGACGTCATCCAAGCGAACCTCGACGGCGCCACCGCACCGTCACCTCGACAGGTCTTCGACCACTACTCGAGCGCGGTGTCGTGGCGCGGCGCGATCTCGTGGGGCGAGGAGCCACCGTTCGAGGAGCTCGTCGCGGTGCACAGCGAGGCCGAGGCGTACGAGCGCGCCACGGCCGCCGGTCGCAGTGGCGACTACGACGACGTGCACTGCTGGGTGTTCACGCCGCGCTCGTTCTGCCGCGTGTTCGCGGCCCTCCAGCGACTCCAGCTCGTGCCGTTCGCGGTCGCGGCGTGCACCGAGACGGTCGGCGGCGAGTTCTTCGTCAGCCTGCGTCCCGCCCCGGTGGCCTCGGCCACCACGCCGTCGTTCGGCGGCGGTTCGCCGCGAGCCGCGGAAGCGGCAATCGTGCGCAGCGAGCTCGTCGCGGTCGACGCAGAGCGCGCCACGCTGCGCGCCGACGTCGCCGCCATGTCGTCCAGCCGTTCGTGGCGGATCACCCGGCCGATCCGGACGGCGAACGTGTTCCTCGCGCGGCGCCGGGCTGCCCGGCGTGGACGATCGGTCCGTTGACGCTGCCGTGCTCGCCGGCGCCGCGTTCCTTGCCGAGCACTGCGGCGCGGTCGCGACCTTGCTCATGGACGCGCGCTTCCGGCTGCTCTTGACAGTGCTCGCTGGCTGACGGAGATTCTTGGGGTGCGCGACGACCACAGCGGGGCCGATGGATCGAGGTCGTTGCACCTGCGCTTCCCTGAACCTGCGGCTCGCCCCGGTGAGGCGCCGACGTTCGGCGGGTTGCGGCTCGATCCGGCCGGGGCACAGCCACGCCCGCCGATCGACACGTCACCGCGCGAGATCCTCGAGCTCGGCAACGGCCTGGTGCGGGTGCTCGACGACGACGGCCATGCGGTCGGCCCGTGGGCCGGCACGCTCGACGTGCCCCAGCTGCGCCAGGGCCTGGCCGACATGCTCACCGTGCGTGCGTTCGACACTCGCATGCTGCGCGCCCACCGCCAGGGCAAGACCTCGTTCTACATGCAGTCGCTCGGGGAGGAAGCCGTGTCCTGCGCCCACCGGCGCGCGCTGGCGGACGGTGACATGTGCTTCCCCACCTACCGCCAGCAAGGCCTCCTGATCACCACCGGCTATCCGCTGGTGGACATGGTCAACCAGATCTACTCCAACAGCCACGACCCGATGAAGGGTCGTCAGCTGCCGGTGATGTACTCGTCGAAGGATCACGGCTTCTTCACCATCTCCGGCAACCTCGGCACGCAGTTCATCCAAGCGGTCGGGTGGGCCATGGCGTCGGCGCTGTCGGGCGACACTCGGATCGCATCGGCGTGGATCGGCGACGGCGCCACGTCCGAGTCGGACTTCCACGCGGCGATGGTGTTCGCCTCCACCTACCACGCCCCGGTGATCCTCAACATCGTCAACAACCAGTGGGCGATCTCAACGTTCCAAGGTTTCGCCCGCGGTGACTCGTCGACGTTGGCGGCTCGTGGCCACGGGTTCGGCATCGCCTCGCTGCGCGTCGACGGCAACGACTACCTCGCCGTCAACGCCGCCTCCACCTGGGCGGCCGAGCGCGCCCGCGGCAACTTCGGTCCGACGTTGATCGAGTGGGTCACCT
>JAODBQ010000665.1 GCA_025464045.1 Ilumatobacteraceae bacterium | reverse complement strand
TCCGGTCGACATCCGCGCCGTGGCGGCGTTCCACCTCCGGCGAGGCTGCCACCAGGTCTTCTGCGTGCTCGTTCATGAGGGTCTCCAGATCACTCGTCACCGGTGCCACCTCCAGTGTGGCGCACGCTCGGGACGTTCAGCGGAGACGCACGTAGACGAGGTCCACGGATCCGCGACCTGCGACGGAGCCGCGTCGCTCGAACCGCGTGGTCGGGCGCCACGCAGGTCGTTCCACCACTCCGCCACCGAGCCGTTCCTCGGCGGCGCACACAAGTTGCATCTGCAACGAGTAGTCCTGCACGTCGGTGGCGAGGTGCAGGTGCCCGCCGACGCGCAGCTTGTCGACCAATGCACCCAGCACGTCTGCGCGCACCAGCCGACGATGGCGCTGACGCTGCTTCGGCCACGGGTCCGGGAACCACATCCGCACCTCGTCGAGGGCCACCGGAGCGATCCGCGCGAGGAGCTCGATCACGTCACCGTCGACGACGCGCACGTTCGTGATCGACTCTGCCGTGATGGCCTCCAGCACGGCCGCGAGCCCGGTGGTGTGCACTTCGACACCGACCACGCATTCCCCCGGACGAGCCCGCGCCATGGCGATCAGCGCTTCACCGGCCCCGAACCCGATGTCCAGGACAAATGGACCGGCGCGTCCGAACTCGTCCGGCAACGAGAGGACGGGGCCGTCGACGGAGATGCCGAACGCTGCGGACGCGGCAGCATATGCTTCCGCACGCGGTGGCGACAATCCGCGCCGGCGGGGCTTGAACGACCGCGCCGCCGGTCGCGTCAGATCGGTCAACGAATGAACCCGGCCATCACGTTGATGGTCAGACCGATGATCACGGTGCCGAACAGGAACGAGATCAACGCGTGACGGATGACGGTGCGACGGATGTCGGGACTGGTGATGTTCGTGTCACTCACCTGGTAGGTCATCCCGACCGTGAACCCGACGTAGGCGAAATCGTGGTAGTTCGGCTCCCCGTGTCCAGGGAAATCGATCCCGCCGCCGTCGGCGTTGTAATACAGATCGGCGTAGCGGAGCACGAACACGGTGTGGACGGTGAGCCACGCGAGCACCACGGTCACCACCGCAACGATCGTGATCAGCACTTCCTCGCCGGAGCCGACCTTGCGCGCCTTGGCCAGGGCCAAGCCGACACCGACCAGGCTGGTCAGCCCGGAACCGATGATCGCCAGCGAGGCGGCGGTGCGGGAGTTGTCGGCCCGCCGCGCCGCGGCAGCGGTCCGTTCGGCGTCGAGCGGGAGGACGAGGACCGCGGTCCACAGCAGCTGCACGATCGCCGAGACGTCGAACCCGACGAGCACGTCGAGCTGCCACGGCCCGAGCAGACCGGTGACGATCCCGGCGAGCACTCCGGCGACGAACGCCACGGTCACGCGGCGGCGCGCCGAGGGCGGGACGCGCTCCTCCGTCACGGAGCTCACCGCGCCGCGACGAGCGTCCACCCGACGCCCACCTACGCAGCCTCGAACCGGCCGTCGGCATGTGCGACGACCACGCCCTCACGCCGCAAGCGCGCGAGGTGGAGCTCGATCGAGCGTCGTTCGACGGCGTCCCCGAACGACGGGGGCCGGGTGCCGGGACGGTAGATCAGCCCGTCGTGCACCAGTTCGGCGAAGGTGCGCGGGCGATCGAGCATCGCCACCAGCCGCTCGTCGCGCTGACCGATGATCGAACCGAACGCGTCGAGCTGGCGCACGAACTCGTCGCGGCCGCTGACGACGCCCTTGTGGTGGAACGTGACGTAGTGCCGGGCGTCGAGCTCGCGCACGGTGGCGATCGAGGCGACGAAGTCCTCCAGATCGCTCCAGTGGTCGCCGTAGTACGGCCCGAAGCTCGACAGGTCGACGTCACCGACGAAGGCGACGCCGTCGGGCTCGATCACGAACGCGCTGTGCCCACGGGTGTGGCCGGGCAGGTGCAGCACCCGCACGGTGACATCGCCGAGATCGAACACGTCGTCGTCGTCGAAGCCGGTCGCGTTGGGCACGTCGCCGATGTGGAACGTCGTGGCCAGCTCGACCCGGAACTCCGCGGCCTCGCGTGGCGCGAGCCCGTAGATCGAGAGCAGTCCGTCGAGCGATCGGACGCCGTGGACGTCGTCGTGGTGGGCGTGGATGTGCGTCGCCCGAACTGCGGACAGCCCGGCGATGTGGTCTTCGTGAGCATGGCTGATGAGCACCCGATCGACCTCGCGGATGCCGCCGCGGTCGTGCACCGTCAGCGACGGGTCGATGAGGACGGTTCCATCGCTGCCCTCGATGAGGACGCTGTTGCCGTCCGGGTACTTGCCGTTGGCGGCGCCGGTGAGCACCGTGACGTGCGGGCCGACCTCGACGTCGGTCACAGCGCGGCTCGGCGGCTCGATCGTGGGCACGTGAGGTGATCGTAGTCACGGCCGCGTGCAAAGCTCTGGCCCATGTCGTGGCTGGTCGCCGGTGGAAGGGTCCTGGCGTCGGCAGAGGTGGCGGTGACGCACCGCGACAAGGCGCGGGGCCTTCTCGGGCGCGACAGCATTGAGGGGGCGTTCGTGATCCCCCGCTGCCGCTGGATCCACACCCTCGGGATGCGCTTCCCGATCGACGTCGCCTACCTCGACGGCGATGGCGTGGTGATCAAGTGCCTGCGAGTCGGCCGCCACCGGGTCGTCCTGCCGGTCATCCAGGCGCACACCGTCGTCGAGGCCGCGGCCGGGGCGTTCGAGCGCTGGGGTCTGCAGGTCGGCGACACCGTCGAGCTGCGCCCCGCCAACAGTCGCGACGACGGCAGCACCACCGAGCAGCGGGCCACGGGTTGACGCCCGGGCGGACGGGCTCGCTGGTGCTCGTGAGCACACCGATCGGCAACCTCGGCGACCTCCCGCCGCGCGCCGTCGAGGCCCTGCGCGGGGCCGCGCTGATCTGTTGCGAGGACACCCGGCGCACCGGCAAGCTGCTCGCTCACACCGGCATCAGCGGGGTGCGCATGGCGATCGCCAACGACCACACGGAGACCGCCCGGGTCGCCGAGGTGCTCGAGGTGCTCGGCGGCGGCGGGAACGTCGCCGTGGTCACCGACGCCGGCACCCCGGGCATCTCCGACCCTGGTTCGCGGCTCGTCCGCGCGGTCCTCGACGCCGGCCACGCGGTGAGCGCGATCCCCGGCCCGGCTGCGCTCGTGATGGCGCTGGTCGTGTCCGGCTTCGACACCAACCGGTTCGTGTTCGAGGGGTTCGTGCCGCGCACGGGGCGCGACCGGGGACAGCGCATGGCCTCCATCGCCGCCGAGGTGCGCACGGTCATCGTCTACGAGGCGCCGCACCGCATCGCCCGCACCATCGACGACCTCGCCGCGACGTGCGGTGGCGAGCGACGGGTCGCGCTCGCGCGCGAGCTGACCAAGCTGCACGAGGAGGTCTTCCGGGGAACGCTCGCCGAGGCTGTCGCCCACTTGGCCACGACGCCGCCACGCGGCGAGTACGTGCTCGTGATCGAGGGTGCGCCGGTGCCCGATCCGGGCGAGGTGACGGACGCCCAGCTGCGCGAGGGGTTGCTCATGGCACTCGCGGGTGGCGCGGATCGACGCGCGGCCATCGCTACGGTGATGGTCGCCCATCGCGTCCCGAAGCGGCGCGTGTACGACGTCGCCCTGACCATCCCCCGCTGAGCCCCGCTCTCCAGCGACCTCCACACCGACGGCAGGTCCGCCATGTCCGAGTTCACCGAGTACGCAACCGTCGGCCCGAGTGCCGCCTTCTTCGACCTCGACCGCACCCTGATCAGCGGATCGTCGGTGTTCGTGTTCGGCGTCGCCGCCTGGCGGGCCGGTCTGGTCCGCCGTCGCGAGTTCGCCAAGGACGCGATCGGCGCCCTCGCGTTCCGGATGCGCGGGGCAGGCGACGAGACGTCCAACGCCGTGCGCGACAGGATCCTCGGCGCCGTCGAGGGGGTCCGCCACGAAGACCTCGTCGCGCTCAACTCGCAGATCGTCCCGAAGCTGCTGGAACGGGTGCGGCCGGAGGCACGGCGGCTGGTCGACCTCCACCGCCACGCTGGTCGGGCGACGTTCATCGTCTCCGCCTCGCCGGTGGAGCTCGTCGAGCCGCTCGCCCTCGCACTGGGGATGACGGCCGGCATCGGCACGCGCAGCGCGATCGTCGACGGCGTGTACTCCGGCCAGCTCGCCGGGCCGTTCTGCTACGGAGCCGGCAAGGTCGAGGCGATCGAGGAGCTCGCCCGGTGGGAGGCGCTCGACCTGCGTCAGTGCTGGGCGTACAGCGACTCCGCCAGCGACCTGCCGATGCTCCACGCGGTCGGCCACCCGGTGGCCGTCAACCCCGACGGCAAGCTCGAGCGGATCGCCAACGACCACGGGTGGCCGGTGGTCGTGTTCCGCAAGAAGACCAAGGCCGTCGCGCGTCGCACCACCCAGGCGGTCGGCACGGCCGGGGTCGCCGCGGGCGGATTCGTCGCCGGCGTCCGCTACGCCCGCCAACGCTGACCCGCTTCGGGGGATGTCGTCAGCGGGCCATCAGGGCGAGTTGGCGGCTCATGCCGACGAGGCGGTCGGCGCTGTCCCAGACCTCGCCGTCCTCTTCCAGGAAGCCGCCGCTGACGACCCGGGTGCGGAACACGCACCGCACCGGGCCAGGTGCGGGCACGCCACGCACGTGCACGGTGTACTCGATCGTCGGCACCCAGCCGACCGGCACGTCGAGGTTGAACACCGCCGGCGGCAGCGCGTCGCAGATCATCAGCATCGCCAGCGTGTCGATCGGCCGGCCGTCGGCGAACGAGAACCAGCCGGCCATCTCGGCGCGCCCCGAGCGTGCCTCGTGCGAGAACCCGGCGTCCTCCGGCCGCAGGTGGATGTCGAGCCGGTCCATCATCGGCACGGCGACGACCCCCTGGGTCGGCTCGCGGCGCAGGCACAGGTCGATCGGCGGCAGCTCCGGCGGCTCCAGGGTGTTGATCTCCACCGCCCGATCGCCGTCGGAGAGATCACCGAACATCCCGAGCACCTGGAGCATCGGCCGTTCGCCGCGCCGCATCGTGCCGGTGACGGTGGTGAACCGCTTGCCGCGCTTGATCACCTCGGTCTCGACCCGGATCGGGCCCGGCGTGCCGGGCGCCAGGTAGTGGCCCGTGACCGTGACCGGATCGGGGCGGCCGGAGACCTCGCGCAGGTGGCGCCCGGCGAGCGCCAGCAAGTAGCCGCCGTTCGCGTTGCCGCCGATGTCCCACCCGGCAGCGATCTCGCCGCTTCCGTCGGCAGCGATGTGGGTCGCTTCGTCGAACTCACTCATCCGGACATTCTGGGGGGTGCCGACGACCGCCGGCCAAAGCGCCGCCGAGCCGCCCAGCCGACCGACGCGCGAACCGACCAGCGAACCGGCCCGGGGCGAGGTTGTTGCGCCCCGTAGCCTCAGTTCTGTGGGCCGCCCCTACTTCCTCACCACGCCGATCTACTACGTCAACGCGCAACCGCATCTCGGCCACGCGTACACGACGATCATCGGCGATGCCGTCACCCGCTGGCACCGGCTGCTCGGCGAGGAGGTCCACTTCCTGACCGGCACCGACGAGCACGGCCTGAAGATCCAGCAGGCCGCCGACGCAGCAGGGATGTCGCCGACGGAGTTCACCGACTCCATCGCGCCGCTGTTCCAACAGGCGTGGAGCCAGCTCGACATCGCCAACGACGACTTCATCCGCACGACCGAGGAACGCCACAAGATCGGCGTCGCCGAACTGCTGCAGCGGTGCTACGACGCCGGCGACATCGAGCTCGACGTCTACGCCGGCAAGTACTGCGTCGCGTGCGAGGAGTACTACACCGACGACGAGCTCCTCCCCGGCGACCTGTGCCCGATCCACAAGATCCCGGTGCAGTACTTCGAGGAGGAGAACTACTTCTTCCGGCTGTCGCGGTTCCAGGACCGACTGCTGGACTGGTACGCCGCGCACCCCGGCGTGATCGTGCCCGAGTTCCGTGGCAACGAAGCGCTCGGGCTGATCCGTGGCGGCCTGCGCGACTTCTCCGTCAGCCGCACCAGCCTGACGTGGGGCATCCCGCTGCCGTGGGACCCCAAGCACGTCGCCTACGTCTGGTTCGACGCGCTCGCCAACTACATCACCGCGGTCGGCTTCGGGACCGACCAAGAGCGGTTCGAGCACTGGTGGCCGGGCCGGCACCTGATCGGCAAGGACATCATCCGCCACCACTGCGTCTACTGGCCGGCGATGCTGATGTCGGCGGGGATCGAGCTGCCCACCGGATGGGGCGTCGGCGGCTGGTTGCTGGTCGGTGGCGAGAAGATGAGCAAGACGTCCGGCAACGTCGTCAATCCGCTGGACCTCATCGCCGAGGTCGGCGTCGACGGGTTCCGCTACTACGTCCTCGCCGAGACGCCGTACGGGCAGGACGGCGACTTCACGTACGAGGGCCTGATCGCCCGCTACAACAGCGACCTCGCCAACAACCTCGGCAACCTCCTCGCGCGCGTCGCCACCGTGGTCGGCAAGAAGTGCGGCGGGGTCGGACCCGCCCCGTCGCCCGAATCACCACTCGCCGCTGCGGCGGCCACGGCGTACGAGGCGACCGCAGCCGCGTGGGCCGATCTGCAGCCGAACCGCGCGCTCGACGCGACATGGGGGTTGATCCGCGCCACGAACGCCCACCTCGAGGCGAACGAGCCGTGGAAGGCCGAGCCGGGTCCGGCGCTGGACGCGGTCATGGGCGACGCGCTCGAGGCGTTGCGGATCGTGGCCGTGCTCGCCTCGCCGGCCCTGCCGAACGCGTCCCAGGCCGTGTGGGCGCGCATCGGCTTGTCCGGCCCGGTCACCGGTCAGCGGCTGCCCGAAGCCGCCGCGTGGGGCGGGTACCCGGGGGGCCTGACAGTGACGAAGGGCGAGTCGCTCTTCCCGCGGAGGACGACGTGACTCCGGAGCCACACCCGTCCGGTGGCTACACCGACAGCCACTGCCACCTGTTCGACACGCGCGGCGTCGATCCCGCCGAGGTCATCGCCGCGGCGCGTGCGGCCGGAGTGGACACGATGATCAACGTCGGCTGCGATGCCGCCACGACGGCGGAGGCGATCGCCATCGCCGCACTGCACGACGGCGTCCACGCGACGGCCGGGCTGCACCCGCACGAGGCGGTGCACGGCGTCGGCTCGATCGTCGACTACGTCGATGACCCGCTCGTCGTCGCGATCGGCGAGTGCGGTCTCGACTACTTCTACGAGCGCTCACCGCGGGGCGTGCAGCGCCTCGCGTTCGCCGAGCAGATCGAGATCGCCAACGAGCTCGGGATGCCGCTCGTCGTCCACAGCCGGGACGCATGGGACGACACGCTCGACGTGCTCGTCGGCGCCGGGGTGCCAGAGCGCACCGTGTTCCACTGCTTCACCGGCGGGCCTGACGAGGCCAGGCGTTGCCTCGACGTCGGTGCGTTCCTGAGCTTCAGCGGCATCGTCACGTTCACGACGGCCGACGACCTGCGAGCTGCCGCACGCCTCTGCCCGGACGACCGACTGCTCGCCGAGACCGACAGCCCGTACCTCGCGCCGGTCCCGCACCGCGGTCGAACGAACCAGCCCGCGTACGTCACCGACGTCGTCGCCAAGCTCGCCGAGGTCCGTGGAACGACGCTGGAGCTCGTCCGCGACCTGACCGCCCGGAACGCTCGCCTTGCGTTTCCGCGCCTGCGTACCTAGCGTTTCCCTTCCCTGCGGGCGTCGGGCTGTCTCCGTCGCGCGCGGCCATGATCATGACCCACCGCACCGTGACCCCGAGATGAACGCCAGCGACCGCCGCCGGCTCGTCTTCGCGACCGTCTTCACGGTCGTCGCGCTCCCGGCGCTGTGGGTGACCGGACGCGATCAGGCACGCACCACGACCGCGCCGAGCGCAGGCGCGGCCGGGCTCGCCGCGCCGTCCGGTGGCGTGCACAGCACCGCCGTCACCACGACCTACGAGCCGCAGTCGCCGGTCTTCCTCGGCAGCGACCGCGGCGCCCAGACCGCCATCCCCCCGCTGATCTCGGTCGAGCACGGCACGGACCAGGCAGGCAACCACGCCGACGTCCGCGCTGCGTTCCGCCGCTACAACACGACGAACGCGTGCACCACCCCCTACGCGGCAGGCGGCGTGACGATCAAGGTCACGAACATCGACAACGGCCAGTCGATCACGTGCCGCAACGTGCTCGGACCGGTGATCCCGGCAGGCGACGGCATCCTCGTGCACACCGAGCTCCTCGCCGAGATCGCCAACCTCGCCGACGCGCCGATCAGCGTGCGCATCAGCTGGTAGCGGTGCACACGCGCGCCAGCATCAGCGACCTGCTGACGCGACACGGGCTCGCACCGCGGCGCGACCTCGGCCAGAACTTCGTCGGCGATGCGAACACCGTCCGCCGGATCGCCCGCCTCGCCGGCCTCGAGCCGGGCGACCCGGTGGTGGAGATCGGCGCCGGCTTCGGCTCGCTGACGCTCGCGCTGGCGGAGACAGGGGCGGACATCACCGCCGTCGAGATCGATCGCGGGCTCGTGCCCGTGCTGCGCGAGGTGGTGGCCGACGTGCCCAACGTGCGCGTGCTCGAGGGCGACGCGATGCGGCTCGACTGGCCCACTGTGCTCGACGGTCGCAGCGATTGGGCGCTGATCGCCAACCTGCCGTACAACGTCGCCACCCCGCTCGTCCTCGATCTGCTCGACGGTGTGCCGCAGATCGAGCGGATGCTGGTGATGGTGCAACGCGAGGTCGGCGAGCGATGGTGCGCGGCGCCCCGCTCTGACGCGTACGGCGCGGTCACCGTGAAGGTCGACTACTGGGCGACGGCGCGCATCGCCGGCACCGTGCCGGCGAGCGTGTTCGTGCCGCGGCCGAACGTCGAGTCCGCGCTGGTCGAGATCCGCCGGCGCCCCGCGCCGGCCGTGGCGACGCCGCCGGAGCCGCTGTTCCAACTGGTGCGCACCGCGTTCGGGCAACGACGCAAGATGCTCCGGCGATCGCTCGCCGACATCGTGCCGTCGGAGGTGTTCGCGGCTGCCGGCATCGATGCCCAACGTCGGCCCGAGGAGCTCGGTGTCGTCGAGTGGGGTGCGCTCACCGACGCCTGGTTGGCGACTCGCTGACCGTTGGCGACTCGCTGACCGTCGCGGGGTCGCAGTTGGAACCGCAGACGGCGACCACGACCCGCTCCCCCGGTTCGGGCACGTAGGCACCGCACCGCAAGGCCGCGAGCGCGGCCGCCCCGCCCGGCTCGACGACCAACCGCAGTGCGTTCCAGAACACGTGCTGCGCGGCGCGGATCTCGTCGTCGGGCACGATGACGGCGAGGTCGACGAACGCCCGCACGAGTGGCCACGGCGCGGCACCGACGCGACCCGCGCCGAGCGAGTCCGCGGCCACACCGCTGACATCGACCGCCACGGGCTCGCCCGCCGCCAGCGCGGCGCGGACGCACTGCGACGACGCCGGCTCGACGCTGACGATGCGCACCCGATCGGTGAGCCACGCGGCCTGACCGGCGATGAAGCCGCCCCCACCCGAAGCGACGAGGATCGTGTCGAAGCCGTGCGGCAGCTGCTGCTCGAGCTCGAGCGCCATCGTCCCCTGGCCGGCGATGGTCGCCGGATGGTCGAACGGGTGCACGAGCAGCGCGCCGGTGGCGGCGTGGCGGACGTCGGCGGCGCGCTGCGCGTCGTCGTAGAACCCGTCGACCACGCGCAGGGTCGCGCCGAAGCGCTCGATGTTGCGACGCTTGATCGCCGGGCTCGTCGACGGCACGAAGACCTCCGCGGCGACGCCGAGCGCGCTCGCCACGTACGCGACGGCCGAACCGTGGTTGCCACCGCTGGCCGCGATCAACCCGGCGTCCGGGATCGGCCCGGCGCTGAGCACACGATTGAACGCCCCACGCGGCTTGAACGAACCCGCGTGCTGCAGCAGCTCCAACTTCAGCGTCACCGGCACCGGCGAACCGACGTCGGCCCCGGCCACGTCGAGCACCGGCGTGCGCCGGACACTGCCGCGGATCCGCTCGTGCGCCCGAGCGACGTCGTCCGGCGTCACGTCCATCGCTCCACTCGCGCTCGCCACCCCATCCGAGCTCGCGTCCAACGCTCCATCCAACGTTCCATCCACGACTTCGTCCACCGCACCATCCTCCATGCTCGGCCGGACCGTTCCACCCGCGCGTAGAGTCGAACGCGTGACGGCGGCGGTGACGATCACGGCGCCGGCGAAGCTCACGCTCGGTCTGCGGATCAGCGGCGTGCGCGCCGACGGCTACCACCTGATCGACGCCGAGATGGTCACGCTCGCACTCCACGACACGCTCACGATCGCACCCGGCGCGACGGGCATCACCGCGGACGGTCCGCATGCGCTCGGTGTGCCGCTCGACGCGACGAACCTCGTCGCGGCCGCGCTGGTGCGAACGGGGCGCGAGGCCGCGGTCCACATCCACAAGCTGATCCCCCACGGCGGCGGTCTCGGCGGCGGATCGTCGAACGCCGCGGCGGTGCTGCGCTGGGCCGGATGGGACGACCTCGTCGACGCAGCCGGCATCGGCGCGGACGTGCCGTTCTGCGTCGTCGGAGGCCGGGCGAGGGTGCGCGGCATCGGCGAGATCGTCGAGCCGTTGCCGTTCGAGGCGCTCGACATCACCCTCGTGATCCCGCCGCTGCGCGTCGCCACGCCCGCCGCCTACCGGGCGTGGGACGAGCTCGGCGGCCCGCACGCCGACGGCGGCAACGACCTCGAACCTGCTGCGCTCGCGCTCGTCCCCGGACTTGCCGGATGGCGCGACCGCATCACCGAGGCCGCCGGTTCCCGACCGACGCTGGCCGGCAGCGGCGCGACGTGGTTCCTGCGCGGCCGCCATCCCACCCTCGTCGAGGCCCTTCCGGACGCCACGGTGGTGCTCACCTCGACGGTTCGCCACCACGAGTGAGTGCCCGGACGCGCAACGACCGCCCGGAGGCGGTCGTCGGAAGAACGCGGTGTTCTGGTTGGAACGAGGGTCAGATCACTTGCCGCGCTGGCGTTGGTGGCGCGTACGCCGCAACATCTTCTTGTGCTTCTTCTTGCGCATGCGCTTGCGACGCTTCTTGATCAGTGATCCCATAGCGCGGGAGACGCTACCGGGACGCTGGCACGCAGCCCAACCCCTGGTCGATGTCCGCCGAGTTCGCGCAGCAGGGTCGCGGGGTCCGGCACCACCTCTGCCCGGTGCCAGGGCTGCCGGCAGGCGATCGCCACGGCAGCCCGCGTGCCACTGCCCGCTAGCCTCGGGCGGCGACCGTCCGGGGTCGTTCAATGGTAGGACAGCGGTTTTTGGTGCCGCGTATAGGGGTTCGAATCCTCTCCCCGGAGCCCGTTCGCGCCGATCAACCGGAGTGCTGCCCGATGTGCCCTGGGCCGCGATAGAACGAACCCCATGGGCGTGTCGGCGATCGTGCTTGCGGCAGGCGAAGGCTCCCGGATGCGCTCCACCCGCCCGAAGCCGCTGCACCTGATCTGCTGGCGCCCGATCGTGCTGCACGTCATCCACGCACTCGCGCACCTCGACGTCGAACGGACCGTGGTC
>JAODBQ010000660.1 GCA_025464045.1 Ilumatobacteraceae bacterium | reverse complement strand
GGGTCACCCGGCTGGGCGAACCGCGGAGGTTGGGGTCCGCGAGCGTCCGCTTGCTACCGTTTGCCGCCGTGGCCACCGCACCGTCGCCGGACATCGAACTGATCACGTTGGCCGGCGACATGCACACCGTCGAGCAACACCTCACGACCTTCCACCTGGCGAGCGTGATCCTCGACCCGTACACCAACGAGAGCTCGTGGATCCTGAAGACCGCGGCCCGCATCCTGGACGCGCTCCGCGGGAGCGACGCGCGGGTCAACTTCGTGGTCACGTGCGGTGCCGACGACGCCAGGGCCTTCCTCGGGCCGCTCGCCGACGAGTTCCTGGTGTTCTGCGATCCGGAGCGGATGCTCATCAAGAGCCTCGCCCTCGCCACCGTGCCGGCGTTCGTCTTCGTGCGCATCGACGGCACCGTGCCGGCCGCGGCGGAGGGCTGGAACCCCATCGAGTGGAAGGCCGTCGCCGAGGTGATCGCCGCAGCCACCGCGTGGTCGGCGCCCGTCATCCCGGCGCCCGGCGACCCGGGGCCGTTCCACGGCACCCCGGCGCTGCCCTGACGCCGCACGGCTCCCATGTTCCCCGCCGGACTGCTCGACCTGCCGGTCGTCGAAGTCCTCGCCGACCTCGCCACCCAGCTCGCCGACGGTCGGGATGCGCTGCTGGTGGCACCACCGGGAGCGGGCAAGACGACTGCCGCGCCGCTGTGGCTGCTCGACTCGCCCTGGCTGGCGGGCCGACGGATCGTGATGCTCGAACCACGCCGCCTGGCCACGCGCGCCGCGGCACAGCGGATGGCGTCGCTGCTCGGCGAGCACGTCGGTGAGACCGTCGGCTACCAGACCCGCGACGAGCGCCACATCGGTCCGTCGACGCGCATCGAGGTCGTCACCGAGGGGGTGCTGACCCGCCGGCTGCAGCACGACCCGTCGCTGAGCGGCACCGGTCTCGTGGTCTTCGACGAGGTCCACGAGCGCAACCTGACGACGGACCTCGGCCTCGCCCTCGTGCTCGACGCGCGCGCGAACCTGCGCCCTGACCTGCGCCTGTTGGCGATGTCGGCGACGCCCGACGTCGCCCGGCTGCTGTCGGCGCTCGACCACGCCGCGGTCCTGACGAGCGACGGCCGGCTGCACCCGGTGGACGTGCGCTGGCTGCCGATGTCCAAGGGCGACCGGGTCGAGCCGGCGGCTGCGGCCGCGATCGGCCGCGCACTGCGCGAACAGCCCGGCGACGTCCTCGCCTTCCTGCCCGGCATCGGCGAGATCCGCCGGGTCCAGCAGCTGCTCGACGGCCTGCTCCCGGCGGACGTGGACGTGCACGCGCTGGCCGGCGCGCTGTCGCTCGCCGAGCAGGACCTCGCGCTCGCCCCGTCGCCGAGCGGGCGCCGCCGCGTGGTCCTGTCGACCGACATCGCCGAGTCGTCGCTCACCGTCGCCGGCGTGCGCATCGTCGTCGACGCCGGACTCGCCCGCGTCCCGCGCTTCGACCAGCGCACCGGGATGACCCGGCTGACGACCATCTCGACGAGTCGCGCCTCGGCGGATCAGCGCGCCGGACGCGCCGGGCGCACCGAGCCGGGTGTCGCCTACCGTCTGTGGAGCAAGCTCGAGCACGCCACGCGGCGCGCCCACCTCGAGGCCGAGATCACCCAGGTGGACCTCGCCGGGCTGGCGCTGGAGCTCGCGGTCTGGGGCACCCCGGTGGAGCAGCTGCGCTTCGTCGACCCACCACCGGTGCGCACGATGCGCCAGGGCACCGAGCTGTTGGAGCGCCTCGGGGCGCTCGACGGCGCCGGGCAGCCGACCGAGCGCGGTCGGCGGATGCTCGCCCTGCCGGTCCATCCGCGCCTGGCGCGGATGATCGACGGCGCGAGCACGTACGAGCGCTCGCTGGCCTGCGTGGTCGCCGCGCTGGTGGACGAACGCGACGTGCTGCGTGGTCGCGCCGACGATCTGCCGGCGGACCTCGCGGTACGGGTCGGCGTGATCACCGGCCAGGGGCACGACGCGGCGGATCGCCGCGACGTGCGCCGCGTGCTCGATCGCGCGGTCGATCTCGCCCATCGCGCCGGGGCCCGCTTCGAGCTCGGCGACGTGCGCGCCGACCGGTGCGGCGCGCTGCTCGCACTCGCCTACCCGGACCGCATCGCCGTGCGCCGTGGCCAGCCGGGCAGCTTCCAGATGCGCACCGGAACGGGCGCCTGGACCGCGAAGGACGACCCGCTCGCGAACGAGCGGTTCGTGGTCGCGGCCGACCTCGACGGCCGGCGCGAGAACGCGCGGATCCGCCTCGGCGCCGCCTTGGACGCCGACGAGCTGATCGAGGCGCTCGCCGAACAGATCGAGCGGCGCGAGGCACTCGTGTGGGACAAGGAGCGCAACGATCTCGTCGAGCGCATCGAGACCAGACTCGGCGGGATGCTGCTGGCCGAGGAGGTCCGCGCACCCACGCCGGGCGAGGCCACGACGGCTGCGCTGCTGGAGCGGGTCCGAGTCACCCGGCTCGCCGCGCTGACGTGGTCGACCGCGGCAACCGCGTTGCGCGACCGCGTCGCGTTCCTGCGCCGCGAGCTCGGCGAGCACTGGCCGGACTGGAGCGACCGGCAGCTCCTGGCGACGCTCGACGACTGGCTCGCGCCGTACCTGGTCGGTGCCACCGGCGCCGGTGACCTGGGTCGGCTCGACGTCGCGATGCTGCTCGGCGCGCAGCTGGCCTGGGACGATTCGAGCGCGCTCGC
>JAODBQ010000621.1 GCA_025464045.1 Ilumatobacteraceae bacterium | reverse complement strand
GGTGCGGGCGCGGGTGTCGGTCGCGGCGCGGCTCGCATCGGCGCCGCCGGAGGTGGCCGGGCGGCTCCTGCGGGACGCGCCGGAGGCAAGCGGAGCTCGTCGTCGGGGTCGGGCCGCGAGAGCTACTCCAGCGGTGGACGCCAGTTCGCATCCCGCGGCGCGGGACGCACCGGTCGGATCCTCGCTCCGGGCGAGGTGCGCAAGCCCGAGAAGACCCTCGGTGGCGAGCAGGTCGAGGGTCGTCAGGCCGTGCGCGAGCTGCTCCTGGCGGGCACGCGTCGGGTGCGCGAGATCTGGGTGGCCACCGACCTCGACGACAACGAGATCGTCGGCGACATCGTCGACATCGCGCGCAGCATGCGCGTGCCGGTGCAGGACGTCAACCGCAAGCGGCTCGAAGCTGCCGCGCGCAGCGAGGCGCCGCAGGGGATCATCGCGTTCGCCGCGCCGCTGGTCGAGACGGATCTCGCCGAGCTGGTCAAGCGCCGTAGCAACGCCCAGCCGGTCCTCGTCGCCGTGGACGGCGTGACCGATCCCGGCAACCTCGGTGCGCTGCTGCGGTGCTGCGAAGGCGCCGGCGTGCAGGGTGTGATCATCCCCCGTCACCGGGCCGTCCACGTCACCCCCACCGTCGCCAAGGCCGCCGCCGGCGCGGTGGAGTACCTGCCGATGGCGCTCGTCGGCGGGCTGCCCGCCGCGCTCGCCCGCGTCAAGGAGGCCGGGATCTGGGTGATCGGCCTCGCCGACGGCGCCGACCGCGATCTGTTCGACGTCGGCGACCTGGTCAACGACGGGGTGTGCCTCGTGCTCGGCGCGGAAGGCGCAGGCCTGTCGCGGCTGGTCCGCGAGCGCTGCGACGTGATCGTCAGCATTCCGATGCGCGGGCGGTTGAGCTCCCTCAACGTCAGCGCCGCCGCGGCCCTGGCCACCTACGAAGTCGCCCGCCACCGCGCCCGCTGATCGCGTCGGGTGGGTCAGCACCGACGCTGCGGCCCGAGCGACACCCATGCTCGTGACGACGGCAGTGCGATCGTCCGGGGCCCGGCAACCCCACCGGGGCGCCGTGAAGGTCAGCCGACGCCGGAGGCGCTGGCGTCGGGGGCGGTGCCGTCGACGGGGGTGTCGCCGGGAGCGATCGTCGCGTCGGGAACGGGCGGCGCGGTGACCGGGACCGTGGTGGTCGTCGACTCCGGCGAGTGCGTGCACGTCGCGCGCACGACCTGCTGCGTGTCGAAGCTGAACGTGGTGGTGCTCGTCGCGCCGAACCGGCGCACGAACTCGGTGAGCGAGCCGACGTCGTCGGTGCAGTTGAGGTCGACCGACGTGGCGCGGTGGAGCACCCAGCCGTTGGTGAGCTCGACGACGTTGTCGTCACGCAGCTCGGCGATCCCGGGCAGGGTGACGCTCGGGCGCGGCTCGGCCGGGATCAGCGAGAACCACAGCACCGCGTCGCCCAGCAGGTCCGCGGCGACCACGCACTGACCGACCTCGGCCAGCTTCGTGCAGGTGATCTCGCCGGGCGTCCCCGGTTGGATCACCATCGTGCGTGTGCCGTCGATGCTCACCTGCAGCCGAGCGCTCGTCACTCCGTGCTGCATCGCGAACCCGGCGTCACCGTTGACCGACGTGACCGGGGCGACGAAGTCGATGTGCCGTTCGACGAGGGGGGTCGACGCGGCAGCGATGACCTGATCGGAGCGGGGATCGGACTTCGTCGCGACGTAGATCAGTCCGGTGATCGCCAGGAGCGCGACCAGCGTCATCCAGAACCGCATCGTCAGGAACTGGCGCACCCCGCGAGCGTAGGACAGCACGGCTCGGCGCCGGCGGCGCGCGCCGCCGCGCCCGACCACGGTGCGAGCGCGGCCACCGGCAGCGGCGTCAGGTCGCGACGAGCTCGGCGACGGTTGCCGCAGCGGCGCGCTCGGTGGCGGCGCCGATCGCCTCGATGACGTCGTCGGCGTGGGCGACGCCGACGAACAGTGCCTCGTACGCACCAGGGGCCAGGGCGACGCCTTCGCGGAGCATCGCGTGGAAGAACGTCCGGAAGGCGCGCTCGTCGGTGGTCTTGGCCTCGGCGAAGTTCGTGGGCGCATCGCCATCGCCGAAGAACATCCCGGCGAGCGTGCCGACGACGGGGAACTGCGCGGCCAGTCCGGCGGCGACGCAGGCGTCGCGCATCAGCGCGCTGAGATGGCGGGTGCGGGCCATCAGCTCGACGTACACGTCCGGGGTCAGCAGCTCGAGCGCGGTGCGTCCGGCGGCGGTGGCCAGCGGGTTGCCCGACAGCGTTCCCGACTGGAACACGTTGCCGATCGGCGAGAGGGTCTCCATGATCGCCCTGCGACCACCCACCGCACCGATCGGCAGGCCGCCGCCGATCACCTTGCCGTAGGTGGTGAGGTCCGCATCGATGTCGTACTTGGCCTGCGCCCCGCCGGCGCCGAGGCGGAAGCCGGTGATCACCTCGTCGAACACGAGCAGCGCACCGACGCGGTCGCACTCGGCGCGCAGCCCGGCCAGGAACCCTGCCGTCGGAGCGACGACGCCCATGTTCGCGGCGACCGGTTCGACGAAGACCGCGGCCACGCGCTCGTCCAGCACCGGCACCGCGTTGTACGGCACGACCAGGGTGTTCTCGACCGCCGCGGCCGGCACCCCGGCAGTGCCCGGCAGGCCGAGCGTGGCGACGCCGCTCCCGCCGGCAGCCAGCAGTGCGTCCGTCGCGCCGTGGAAGTTGCCGTGGAAGATCACGATCCGGTCACGGCCGGTGTAGCCGCGGGCCAGCCGCACCGCGGTGCTGGTGGCCTCGGTGCCGGAGCTCATCAGGCGCACCATCTCGACGCTGCGCACGCGCGCGACGATCGCCTCGGCGAGGAGCATCTCGCCCTCGGTCGGCGCGCCGTACGAGGTGCCGCGGGTGGCGGCCGCGGACACCGCGGCGGTGATCGCCGGATGGGCGTGGCCGAGGATGATCGCGCCGTAGCTCTGCACGAGGTCGATGTAACGGTTGCCCTCGACGTCCCAGATGTACGGACCCTCGGCTCGGGCGACGAGGTACGGCGTGCCCCCTACGGCCTTGAACGCCCGGATGCTGGAGTTCACGCCGCCGGGGATGACCCGCTGCGAGCGCTCGAACAGCGCGGCGTTGGTCGGTGTCGTGCTCGTGCTCATCGGTGATCCCTGCTGTGCTCGGCGTACCACCTGGCGAGGTAGGTGAGGATGACGTCCGCCCCGGCGCGGTGGATCGCGGTGAGGTGCTCGAGGGCGACGACGTCGTGATCGATCCAGCCGTTCGCCGCGGCCGCCTTCAACATCGAGTACTCCCCGCTGACGTGGTAGGCGGCCACCGGGACGTCGACGCGCGCCCGTACGGCGGCGATCACGTCGAGGTAGGCGAGGGCCGGCTTGACCATCACCATGTCGGCGCCCTGGGCGATGTCCGCCTCGACCTCGACCAGCGCCTCACGGGCGTTGCGCCAGTCCTGTTGGTAGCCCTTGCGATCGCCACCCCCGACGATCTGCACGTCGACCGCATCGCGGAATGGGCCGTAGAGCCCGCTGGCGTACTTGGCGGAGTACGCGAGTATCGAGACGTTGCTGTGTCCACTGCCGTCGAGCGCGACGCGGATCGCTTCGACCTGGCCGTCCATCATCCCGCTGGGCGCGACCACGTGAGCGCCCGCCTCGGCCTGCGCGATCGCGGCCTTCGCGTAGATCGCGAGCGTGAGGTCGTTGTCGACCTCACCCCTCGAGTCGAGCACTCCACAGTGGCCGTGATCGGTGTACTCGTCCACGCACAGGTCGGCCATGAGGACCA
>JAODBQ010000616.1 GCA_025464045.1 Ilumatobacteraceae bacterium | reverse complement strand
TGCTGCCGCTGCGTCGATGGGGCTCACCGGCGCGCCGATCGAAGGGCCGACGCACTTCAGCCAGTTCGACCCGCTCGCCGTCGCCCTGTGGGGTCAGGCGTGGTTCGAGCGGGGCTGCATCAGCAGCCACTTCCGCACGATGGTCGTCGAGGGCGAGCAGGTCCAGGCGTCGATGACGACCACTGGGCCGACCTCGGCGCGGATCGCGGCGCACAAGGCCGACGGCACCCCGGTGCTGGAGGGCACGGCGTCCATCGGACCCGATCACCCGCAGAGCGCGCTCGACGCCCGTCGCGCCGCCCAGGGTGCGCCCGGCGACCTGTTCGTGATCGACCGCCTCGAGGTCGGGATGCGCGGCGACGAGGGTGTCGTGGTGTCGATGAACCACGCCGATCGCAACGGCGCCGGCTACCCGTTCTCGCTCGCCGAGAAGCTGGAGCAGATCACCGAACCGCACCCCTGGTACACGGCCGAGGGCGGCGCCTCGTCGCCGTGGGGCCGGGCGGTGGTGCCGATGGAGATGATCAGCGTCCTCGCCAACAAGTCCGGGGCACGCTGGCCGGTGCGCGAGCCGGCGCTCGGCCTGTTCCTCGACCTGGAGATCCGCCTGCTCGACGGTCCGGTCTTCGTCGGCGAGGAGTACGTGCTGGGGCGTGAGGTCGTCGGGCTCAGTCAGAGCCGCAAGACCGAGTCGTACTGGACGCGCACCACGCTGACCAGGGCGAGCGGCGGGTCGCCGGTGGCCGTCGTGCTGCTCCACTCGGGCGTGTTCAAGCAGTCCTACGCGGGCTACCCGAAGGACCGCCTGGCCTGAGGTGCGCTCGGCGGGGTGCACCGATGCCGCCGACGGTGACCGGACCGTCACCCACATCGCAGGTGCGACCGGGTAAGATCGTTGTTGGCACGTGTGAGGTTCGATGCGAGTGGGGAGCGAATCCCGACCCGGCGAGCGAGCAGCACGGCCAACCGTAACCACTGAGCGGACAATCGATCGGTTGTCAGTCGCCCCTGCCGTAGCTCGTCACAACTCCGAGTCCTGCGACATCGCCGACTGGGAACCGGCAACCGCTCCAACCGCCGAGGCGCGAGACACAACGTGCCCGGTCGAAAGGAGCTCGACATGGCTGACCCCATTCGAGTGTCGGGTCCCGTCACGGGAACCGACAAGACCCTGTCGTTCGAGACGGGCAAGCTGGCTCAGCAGAGCCAGGGCGCCGTCGTCGCCACCCTCGGTCGCACCACCGTCCTCGCCACCGCCAACGCGGCCAAGGACGTGCGCCCTGGCACGGACTTCTTCCCACTGACGATCGACGTCGAAGAGCGCGCCTATGCCGCCGGCAAGATCCCCGGCTCGTTCTTCCGTCGTGAGGGCCGGCCCACCGAGGACGCGATCCTCACCTGCCGCCTCACCGACCGTCCGCTGCGGCCCGCCTTCCCGGCCGGGTTCCGCAACGAGACCCAGGTCGTGCTGACCATCATCGGCGCCGACATGGAGAACCCGCACGACGTGCTCAGCATCAACACCGCGTCGGCGTCGCTGATGATCAGTGGCATCCCCTTCGACGGCCCGATCGGCGCCGTCCGGGTCGCCTACGACCAGGACGGTCAGTGGATCGCGCACCCGACGTACGCCGAGGGAGAGGCATCCGTGTTCGAGCTCGTCGTGGCGGGCCGCGAGCTCGACAACGGCGACGTCGCGATCATGATGGTCGAGGCCGGCGGGACCGCCAAGAGCTTCGACTACTACGCCGCCGGCGCGCCGAAGGTGGACGAGGCAGCCCTCGCCGGTGGTCTCGAGGCCTCGAAGGTGTGGATCAAGGACTCGATCCGCCTGCAGCGCGAGCTCGTGGCCGGCGTCGTCGCCAGCCGCGGTCCGATCACTCCGCTGCAGTACGAGGTGCAGGTCGACTACGGCCAAGACGTGCTCGACGCCGTCGCCGCGCTGGTCACCGACCAGCTCGCCCATGCGATCACGATCAGCGCGAAGGCCGAGCGCAACGCCGCCACCGACAGCGCTGCTGCCGAGGCGATCGCCAAGCTCGCCGGTCCCGGCGGAGAGCTGGCCGGCCGTGAGCGCGAGATCAAGGAAGCCGTGCGCAGCCTGACCAAGAAGCTGGTCCGCAAGCGCATCGTCGACGAGGGCCTGCGCATCGACGGTCGCGGTCCGCGTGACCTGCGTCCGCTGTCGTCCGAGGTCGGCGTGCTGCCGACAGCGCACGGCAGTGGCCTGTTCCAGCGTGGCGAGACCCAGGTGATGAACGTCGTCACGATGGCGATGCCGCGGATGAACCAGCTGCTCGACACGCTCGGCCCGGAGACCCACAAGTACTTCCTGTTCCACTACAACATGGCCCCGTGGGCCAACGGTGAGACGGGTCGCGTCGGTTCGCCGAAGCGCCGCGAGATCGGCCACGGCGCGCTCGCCGCCCGTGCGCTGCTGCCGGTGCTGCCGAGCCAGGACGAGTTCGCCTACACCCTGCGCCTCGTGGCCGAGGTGCTCGCCTCGAACGGCTCGACGAGCATGGCCTCGGTCTGCTCGGGAAGCCTGGGTTTGATGGACGCAGGTGTGCCGATCAGGGCCGCCGTCGCCGGCATCGCCATGGGCCTCGTCTACGCCGAGGGCAAGTACACGACCCTCACCGACATCCTCGGCGCCGAGGATGCGTTCGGCGACATGGACTTCAAGGTCGCCGGCACGGCCGACGCGATCACGGCGCTGCAGCTCGACACGAAGATCGACGGGATCCCCGCCGACGTGCTCGCCGCCGCGCTCGGTCAGGCCAAGGAGGCCCGCACGGAGATCCTCGCGAACATGAACGCGGTGATCAGCGAGCCCCGCAAGGAGGTGGCCGCGACCGCCCCGAAGATCGTCTCGATCACCATCCCGATGGACAAGATCGGCGAGGTCATCGGGCCGAAGGGCAAGGTCATCAACACGATCCAGCAGGAGACCGGCGCGGACATCGCCGTCGACGACGACGGCTCGGTCGGCATCGTCACCATCGGTGCCGTCGATCCGGCGAAGATGGAGGAGGCCCGGCAACGGATCCTGGCCATCGTCGACCCGCCGAAGGCCGACGTCGGCGCCACCTACATGGGGCGCGTCGTCAACATCACCAAGTTCGGTGCGTTCGTGAACATCCTCCCGGGCCGCGACGGCCTGGTGCACATCTCGAAGATGGGCGGGGGCAAGCGCATCGACAAGGTCGAGGACGTGCTGAGCCTCGGCCAGGAGATCGACGTCGTCGTCGAGGACATCGACCCCAACGGCAAGGTGTCGCTCCGCCCGGTGGGCGAGGGCTTCGACATCCCCGAGGGCCAGGAGCCGGCGCCGCGTCGCGAGCGCTCCGAGC
>JAODBQ010000600.1 GCA_025464045.1 Ilumatobacteraceae bacterium | reverse complement strand
CCGCGCGACGAGGCCTGTGGTCCGACCATCCTCGAGGCGACGCTCGACGTGGTGGCCGAGGTCGGCTTCGCCGGCTTCACCGTCGACGCCGTCGCCCAGCGGGCCGGCGTCGGCAAGGCGACGATCTATCGTCGGTGGGCCTCGAAGGAGGCCCTGATGCTCGAGGCGTGGTCGTCCTGCGTCGCTCCGATGCCGGACCCGGACACGGGAACCCTGCGCGGCGACCTGGCGCTGATGTTCAACGCCGTCAACCACGGTCGCCCCGACGACGTGATGCGCCGGATCTTCCCGCAGATGATCGCCGCATCGAAGGTCGATCCCGAGGTCGCCGAGGCGTACCGGAGCTTCGTCGACGATCGCCGTCGACCACTGCAGCAGGTCCTGGCCCGGGCGGCCGAGCGTGGCGAGCTGACGTCGGAGAGCGATCTCGGGTTGGTCCACGACCTGCTCGTGGCCCCGCTCATCTACCGGTGGATGGTCAGCGACGGCGACGTCGGGCCGCACGTCGTCCAAGCGATCATCGACGTCGTGCTCACCGGTGTCGGTGCCCAGCACGTCGTCCCCACCGCCTGAACCCCGCGCCGACCGACCGCCTGCGACGCGGCCACCGCGGTCCATGGGGGCGGTCTCGCGGGAGGTCTCGGGGCCTCGCGGGACGGCCCGGCGGGAGCTGTCGCGGCAGGAAAACCGCGGAACGTGGCGGCTCGGCTTCACATCACGTTCGATCCGAGCCACAATGTCGCCGTGTTGTCTGCGCTCGACGGGAGCTTGCGCGATTTCTTGCGCGCTGAGGTGCCTTTGCGCGCCGAAGACGTCGACATCGACTTCGGGACGCCGGACAAGGAGTGGAGCTCGCGGCTGACCCGCTCCACGGTGAACCTGTTCCTCTTCGACATCCGTCGCAGTGCTGGTCGCGCGGTGGCCGGAAACGCGACGCGCGAGCGCAACGGCACCCAGCAACGACTGTTCCGGGCCCCGCTGATCAAGGTCCGCTACCTGGTCACGGTGTGGACCGCGGAGCCTGCGGACGAGCACCGCGTCCTCGGCGATCTGCTGCGGCTGATCGCGATCAGCGGGGAGCTGCCGGGCCGGTACCTCGGCGGCGAGCTCGCCGACCTCGGCAACCCCGTGGAGCTGACGCTCGGTGCCGACGACGCGGTGCGCAGCCCGGACGTCTGGGGGCCGCTCGGCGTGCCGCCGCGCGCCAACCTCGAGCTGGCGGTGGTCCTGCCGGCTCGCGAGCCGGTCGTGCGCGACGTGCCCAAGCCGCCGACCGAGGTCGATGCGGGTCTGACCGACCGGAACGTGCCGTCACGCACGTCGCGTCGTTCCGGCAGCCTCGTCGAGGACCCTGCGTCGTCCGCGGCGAGAGGTCTCGGACCGAGCGGGGACGGCTCGTGAGCGCGCGTTCGCGACGGGTGCGGACGGGGGCGAGATGCGCGTCGATCTGCTCACCCCGGTAGTCCAGCTCCGACCGAACCAGCGCGGTGTCATCGATTTCGAGGTTCGCAACGACAGCGACGTGATCGAGCAGATCGTCTGCTCGCTCCCCGAGCTCGACGCCGCCTGGTACGAGGTCTCGCCGGTCGCGCTGCGGCTCTTCCCGGGCGACGTCGGCGCGGTGCGTGTGACCCTCGCGCTGCCGCGCTCGTTCCCGGCCGGCACCCACGAGCTGACGGTGTCGATCTCCGGCAGGGTCGGCGGCCAGACGGTCCTGCAGCGGCTGGTCATCCAGATCGACGAGTACTTCGAGATGGCGATGAGCGTCAACCCGTCGATCGTCACCGCCCGCCGGCGCGGCCGCTTCCTCGTCACCCTGCAGAACAAGGGCAACGCCCCGACCGAGATGATCGTGCGCGTCGCCGACGACAACGCCGCGCTCGCGCTGGACATCGACCAGCCGCTGCTGGAGGTGCCTCCGGGCGCCTATCGCAGCGCGCGGGTCGAGGCACGGGGCAAGCGGCCGTGGTTCGGCACGCCCGTCAGCCACACCGTGGTGGTCACCGCCGAGCAGCTGCCCGAGGTGCTCACCGGCCGGATGACGCTGCGGCTGCGGCCGCGGCTCACCGCGGGGTTGATCACCGCGATCACGCTGGCGCTGATCGTCGCGGTGTGGGCGACGGCGCTGCTGCTCAGCGCGAACGCCGCGTTCGGGACGTCGGCACCGACGAAGGCGTTGCCCGACAACTTCGCGCAGGGCGTCAACGTTGCTGCGCTGGACCCGGCCCAGGTGGGCGGTTCGCTCGCGGGCATCGTCACGGCCGGATCGAACGCTGCCCCGCTGGCCCGGATCACCGTCGAGCTGTACGACGCGAACAGCAAGTTCCTCACTGCGGTCGCGACTGGTCCTGACGGGTCGTACACGTTCGTCGGCGTGCTCCCCGGTCGCTACCGGTTGCGCTTCCGCGGCCCCGGCTTCGACGAGCGCTGGTACCCGGCGGCGACGAGCGCCGCCGGCGCGCAAGTCATCCAGGTCGAGCCGAAGAAGGCGGTCGAGGGGTTGGACGTGGCCCTGCCCGGCGGCAGCGGCTCGCTCACGGCGACGGTCGTCGCCGCCGACGGTTCGGCCGTACCGGTCGACGTGTCGGCGGTCGCCATCGACGTGCCGGGCGCGACGCCGGTCACCCAACAGGCGGTGGCCGGACAGCCGTTCACGTTCGCCGGCCTGGCGACGCCGGCGACGTACCGGATCACGGCGACGGCGGCCTCGTTCCAGGAGGCGGAGATCACCCAGGCGCTGGAGGCCGGGCAGGCGGTCACCGCCAACCCGATCGCACTCTCGGCGACGGCGGGGACGATCAGCGGCACGGTCGTCGACGGGGCGGGCACGCCGCTCGGCGACATCACCGTCTCGACGACCGTCAACGGCAAGCCCGTCACCACCATCACGCCGACGTCCGGGTCGGTCGGCTCGTTCTCGTTCGCCGATCTGCCGACGCCGGGCACCTATGTGTTCGAGCTGAAGGGCAAGGACGTCGCCACCACGGTGGTCGCGGTGAAGCTCGACGCCGGCCAGTCCGCGTCCGGACAGAGCATCGCCATGGTCAGCGCCGCTGGAACGCTCGCCGGCGTGGTCACGGCTGACGGCAGCGGCCTCGGCGGCGCGACCGTGAGCGTCACCGGAGGCGGCTTCTCGAGCACGGCCACGACGTTCACGGCGAACCCGCCCGGCTCGTACACCGTCACCGGCGTCCCCGTGCCGGGGACGTACGTGGTCACCATCTCGGCCGCGGGCCGCGTCTCGACGACCACGTCGGTGACGCTCGGCGGTGACCAGCCCAACGCGACGGTGAACGCGGACCTGCTGACCGCGGTCGGGCGGATCTTCGGCACCGTCACGCTCAACGGCAAGCCGATCGGCGCGGCGACCGTCACGGTCTCCGACGGCGACGCGAACGTCTCGACGGTCAGTGCCACAGTCGGCAGCGTCGGCAGCTACGAGGTCCGTGACCTCGTGCCGGGCATCTACACCGTCAGTGCCACGTTCGGTGCCGGGACGGCCGGCCAGGCCGGTCCCGTCACCCGCCTGGTGACCGTGGACGTCAACCCCGAGGTCCCCGGCCAACCGATCACGATCGAGCTGCACTCGTGAACGGGCGCGACGAGCGACGCACCGGGGAGGTCGGGAGGTGAGCGACGATCTCGTTCCCGTCACCGGGCGCACGGGCCCGATCCGCGTCGACGTCTCGCCCGGCGTCGTGCCGGTCGTCCCCGGCAGCGACTCGACGATCACGGTCGAGCTGAGCAACGACGACTCGGTCATCCGCTCGCTGCGCATCGCTGTGCTCGGGCTCGATCCGTCGTGGGTGCTGCTGCCGGACCTCGATGTGGCGCTGTTCCCCGGCGAGCGTCAGGCCGTCAACTTGATCTGCCGGCTGCCGGCGGAGTTCCCCTCCGGTGCCCGTCGTGCGGCGATCGAGGTGCGCGACTCGATCGGCGACCTCGTGCCGGCGCTCGTCGAGTTCGACCTCCTCGTCGAGCCCGTCGAGCACCTGCGCCTCGCCGCCGAGCCGTCGAACATCACCGCCGGCAAGCGCGGCTCGTTCACCGCGACCGTGTCGAACAATGGCAACACCCCGCTCGACGTGACGTTCGCGGCCGCCGATCCGGAGCTGCTCGTGCGGACGGTGTTCGTACCCGCGGTGGTGACCGTCTTGCCGAAGACGGTCGCTGTCGCGCGTGGAGAGGCCCAGGGCAAGCGGCCGTGGTTCGGCGCGCCCGTCGTGCGATTGCTGACGGTCGGCGCGGCGACCCTGCCGCCCAACGGCGAACCGGTCGATCCGCTGACGGCGGAGGGTCCTGGCGCGGCGCAGACGATGTTGGCCATCGTCCAGAAGCCGCGCCTCGGACGGCGGCTGCTGACCATGCTCGGCCTGCTCGCAGCGGCGACGATCTTCACCGTCGTCATCGCCGCGACGTTCGGCCACCTCGCCGATCAGGCCGATGCGAACAGCGCGCTGATCAAGCAGAGCCTCGGCGGCAACCAGGCTGCCGACGGCACCGGCGTCGCCCCCGCGCAGATGGTCGGCACGGTCACCTCGTCGACGGGCGCCGCGCTGTCGGGTGTGTCGGTGAGCGTCTACGACGCGGGCAAGGGTCCATCGATCGTCGCGTTCCAGACCGTCACCGACGATGTCGGCGGGTTCAAGCTCACCGGCATCGTCGCCGGCACGTACCGGTTGAAGTTCAGCGCTGCCGGTTTCACCGAGGTCTGGTACCCGACCGCCGCGTCCTTCGACCAGGCCAAGGACGTGGTCCTCGCCGGCAAGGACCTCACCGGGCTCGACGCGCAGCTCGTCGGGCAGCCGGCGGCGGTGGGCGGCACTGTCACCGGCGCGGACCTGCTCGGCGCGACGGTCGTCGTGCGCATCCCGGCGGCGGACCTCCCGCCCGTCGACGGCGGCCCGACGACCACAGCCGCGGCGCCCGGTGCGACCAGCGCGAGCGACGGCGGGCCTGTCGTGCAGACCGTGGCGGTGGACGCCGCCGGCAAGTTCACGATCACCGGCCTGCCGACGCCGAGCGACTTCGAGCTGACCGCCACGCAGCCCGGCTACACGAGCCGGCCGAGGTCGATCAGCCTGCAGCCCGGCGATTCGCTGAGCGACATCGTGCTCGATCTGGTGAAGGGCGACGGGGTGCTCACCGGCACGGTCGTCGATGCCGGTGGGCAGCCGATCGGCGGTGCCGCGGTGACGGCCAGCGACGGCACGAACACGGTCAGCACGGTGAGCCTGTCGTCGGGCGCGACGGCGGGCTCGTTCGAGCTGCGCAACCTGATCACGCCGGGGACCTACTCGATCTCGGTGACCGCCGAGGGCTACGTCGCCACGAACGCCACCGTGCGCCTCGACAGCGGCGTCGCCTCGCCACCGCAGACGATCGCGTTGCGCTCGGCGCAGGGCGCGGTCGGCGGCACCGTCAACCGCTCCGGCCAGATCAGCGGGCCGTTCGGCGGCGTCACGGTCACCGTCACGGGCCCCGACTTCACGCGGGCCACGACCAGCCTCACCGACGGAAGCATCGGCACCTGGCAGATCACCGGCGTGCCGCTGCCGGGCACCTACACGGTGACGTTCACCTCGCCCGGCTACAGCACCCAGGCGGTCGGCGTCGAGCTCAGCCCGGCGAGTCCGCAGAACCTGTCGGTCGCGGCGACGCTCGCGCCCGCGACCGCCTCGATCACCGGCCGGGTGGTCGAGACGGCCAACGCCAATGGGATCGCCGGCGCGACGATCCTGCTCAGCGGGCCGGGCGTGAACCGGACCGCACGCACCGCGGACTCGCCGCTCGGCAGCTACGGCTTCGCCGGGCTGCCGCCCGGTTCGTACACCATCACGTACCAGCGCACCGGCTCCGCCGACCTGACGTTGGCGATCACGCTCAAGCCAGGCGCGAACCCTCAACCCGACGCGCGGATCGAGCTGCCGTCGGGCATCTACGGCACCGTCACCGTCAACGGCGCCCCGTACGCCGGTGCGCAGCTGAAGGTGTACCTGATCCAGCAGGGCGGCTCCGTCTACCCGTTCGACCCGCCGACGGCCACCGTGTCCACGGCGACGGACGGCACCTACCAGGCGGTGGGGATCCCGCCGGGCGCGTACCTCGTCGATCTGTACCTCAACGGTCAGATCGTGCCGCCTTCGCAGCAGACGTCCGTCAGCCCGGGGACGCCGACCGAGCACGTCGACTTCAACGTCTCGACCACCGGGACCACCGCGCCGACCACGCCGGCGCCGACCACGCCGGCCCCCACTACGACCGCCGCGCCGACGACGCTCGCTCCGGCGACGTCCGCTCCTGTGACCTCCGTCGCCACGACGACCAGCAGCAGCGTCCCGCCGGAGACCACGCCGACCACGCCGACCGGGACGACGATCGGATGAGCACCGTCGGTACGAAACCGCGGCGCGTCGACACTTCCACCGCTGCGCGTGACATGCTGGCGCCCCGCGCGGATGGGGGAGGGGTGAGGACGGGGTGAGGCTCGAGCTCGGGCAACAATCGATCGATCTCGCCCCCGGGCAGCCAGCGGGTGTCAACGTCCGCGTCGAGAACACGACGTCGCAACCGCTCGAGGCCGTGCTCGGCGTCGCCGGCCTCGATGCCGCCGGTGCCCGTCCCGTGGCGCAGCTCGGCGTGCTCGCTCCGGGTGAGGTGGTCACGACCACCCTCCAGTTCGCGCTCCCGGTCGAGACCGCGGCAGGCCTGCGCGACATCGCGATCCACGTCGAGGGCCGCCCCACCCGCCAGGCGCGCGGAGCCGGGACGGATGCCGGGCTCGTGCGCCAGTCGGCGAACCTCCGGCTCAGGGTCGGTTCCACCGCGCTCCTGTCGCTGCGCCTCGCACGCGCCGAGGTCCACGGACGGTTCCGCGGCAAGCTGCGTGCCGATCTGCGCAACCAGGGCGTCGAGCCGGTCACGTTGCAGCTGTGGGGTGCGGGCGAGGGCGTCACCGTCCGCTTCGACCGTCCCGAGCTGACGCTCCCGCCCGGCCACAGCGCCCGCGTGCGCGGCACGGTCAGCAAGCCCGGGTTCACGTGGCGTCGGGACAACCGGCGTGCGTTCGTGGTGACCGCGCAGGGCGCCTCGACGCCCGCGACCACCGCCGGCAGCTACGTCCAGCGCGGCCTGCTGCCGCGCGGCCTGGTGATCCTGGTCGCCGTGATCGTGGTGCTCGCGCTGTGGCTCGGCGGTCTCGTGCTGGTCAACCACGAGGTCCGCCAAGAGGCGACCCCGCACGGCAGCGTCGCGCTCGTCGGCGCTGACGGCACCCCGGGGTCCGGTGCGGGCGGAGCCGGCTCGGGCGCGGGTACGGGCGCGGACGGTAGCGGCGGGGCCGGCGGCAC
>JAODBQ010000594.1 GCA_025464045.1 Ilumatobacteraceae bacterium | reverse complement strand
CGCCATCAGGAGCAGACACCGCCCAGCACCTGCCCGATCCGCACGGTGAGCACCTGCTGGTGCTGGCCGACGGCCCGCGTTGCGGTGTCGGTGTCGCCGCGGTCGTCTTCCACGAACCCGACGCGCTGGCCCGCCTGGCGGGCACGCTGAACGAGCAGTCCGATGGCCGGTTCACGTTGGGCATCGGCGTGTCGCATCGCGAGGCGGCCGGCGCCGCATATCCTGCGTCGCCACTGGCCGAGATGCGCCGTTGGGCCGCCGAGATGCGCCGCTGCGCGCAGGACGGCGACCTGGCCTTCGGCGCCGGGTTCCCGATCCTGATTGGTGCGCTCGGGCCGAAGATGGTGGCGCTGGGCGTCACCGAGGCAGACGGCGTCGTCCTCAACTGGCTCACGCCGGAGCACGCGCGCGCCACCGTCGAGCGGGTGCGCGCCGAGGCCCCGGCGGACCGCCGGCCGACGACGGTCCTCTACGTGCGGATGTCACCCCCGGACGCGGCGCGCTCCGACGCCGCGAACTACGACGCCCTCGCCAACTACCACCGGCACTTCGTGTCCCAGGGGCTCACCGACGTCGACGCCATCGTCGCCGGCGCGTGCCTGCCATCCGACGACATCCGCGCTGCGCGAGCACGCATCGCCGCGTACGCCGACGCCGGCATCGACGTCCTGTGCGTGTACCCGCACGGGTTCGAGGAGGCAGAACGCGAGCGGGTGCTGGCGGCGGTGCCCGCCACCTGAGGTCGTGCGGCGGGCGCCGCCGTCGCCCGTCAGCGCACGTCGACTTCGAACCAGACCGTCTTGCCGCCCTGCACCGGCTCCACGCCCCATCTCGAGGCCACCCGCTGGACGATCGCCAGACCGCGTCCCCCGACCGCCGCCGCAGGAGCCGGCCGCGCGAACAGCTGCAACGGTGCCGGCGCGCCGTCGGTGCTGCCGAATCGCACGGCCGCGTCGACGAACTGACCGGAAACGTGACATGGCGCCCCTGCGTAGACCAAGGCGTTCGTCGCCAGTTCGTTCGCGGCGAGCGTGACGTCGTCGGCGATCATCCCCACCGGTTCGACGAACTGCCGGATCGCGCGACGCATCGCGTGCAGCTGATCCAGACGGTGGACCCACATGTCGACGGGCATGCCCTGCTTCCTCTCGCGACCATGGGCACAAGGCCCTGGAACGCCGGCCTGCAGGGATTGGGCCGCCCGACGTTTGTCTTTTGGGGCTACCCCCTCCGCCGTCGGTCCACACACACGCGATGGGTGGTCCGGTCAGCCGCCGGCCGGAGGCAGGCCGAGCGCGCGGAACTGCTGATCGAGGTCGGTGGGGAGGTCGAACGTGTCGCCGAGCAGCTGCGCGCGATCGACCTCGACAGGCTGGACCTCGACACCACCCGCGCGGAAGTGAAGGATCCAGCGATCGCCGAGATCGACGATCTCACGGGCGTCGTGGGTCTTGCCCGGGTCGATGATCGCGATCGGCAGCAACGTCGCGTCGTTCGGTGTCGAGGCGAACACCTCGACCTGGTACGTCGACGGGTTCATCAGGCTGATGTGATCGATGTGGTCACCGCCACGCAACATCACTGCAGCGAGCAGGACGACGACGCCGATGACGACCACGGCCAGCCATTCCGGCGCGTCGCGCAGCCGGGGCAGTCCCGACGACGGTCGATGGGCAGTTGTGACGGGCATGGCTCACCTCCGAGTTGAAGACGCCGTCGTCCCCCATCCAGCAGCGTGATCTCGTGCTCACATGATAGGAACGGAGCCGGCGGCCGTCGACCGTGAACCCCGCACGAGCTCACCGCGCGACCGGCAGCACCTCCGACGCGAACGCGCGCAGGTTGTCGAGCGTGACGCGCAGTCTGTCGTGCGTCGACAGGTCCGTCTGGTCGATCGGGTGTACCGAGGGGATCCCGACGATGTGGTGCAGACCTGCACGCGAGTACTCCCCGAGGGCGTCGATCAGCTGCTCGCGACCGGTGACACCGGCGAACGCCCACAGCATCGAGACGACGAGCTCGGCCGGGTCGCGTCCGACCCGCTCCAGCTCCGCCTTCACCGCGGCGACCTCGTGTGCGACCTGTGCAGGGCTCGAGGCGACCGTGTGGTAGCCGGTGCCGTAGCGCCCCACCCTGCGGATCGCGGCCTCGGTCTTGCCACCGACCCAGATGGGGATGTGCGGCTTCTGCACGGGCAGCGGGTTGGCGCCGACGTTGTCGTACGTCACCCACGTGCCGTGGAAGCTGCTCGGGCCGTCCTGCGTCCAGAGATCCACGCACACCGCCATGAACTCGTCGGTCACCCTCCCGCGGTGCGGCCAGTACTCGCCGATCCCGAGCGCGTGGAACTCCTCGGCCATCCAGCCGACGCCGATCCCGAGGATCACCCGCCCGTGCGAGATGCGGTCGATGGTCGACAGCGCCTTGGCGAGCACCAGCGGGTTGCGGTACGGCACGATCAGCACGCTGGTGCCGATGCGCACGCGCGAGGTGCGTGCCCCGATCGCCGCCATCAGCGCCAATGGGTCGTAGATGAACTGGTCCGAGCGGAACGGCGACGCGCCGGTGTCGTTGTAGAGGTACTGCGACGTCACGTTGGAGGGCATGATCACGTGGTCGTGGACCCACACGGAGTCGTAGCCCAGGCGCTCGGCCTCCTCCGCGACCGCGAGGCACCCGTCGACGCCAGGGTCCTCCCCGAACGCTCCGAAGTTCCCGGTGACCACGCCGAACTCCATGCCCTCTCCTCCTGTCCTGCGTCACATCGACGCGCGCCGTCGACCCGCTAGGAGCGGCGGCGGAGCGCAACGTTCCCACATGGGGGAATGCACGGGTGCACCACAGTCCTGGGCAAGGAGCACACCACGCCGACGATGCCCGGCGAGGACACCGGCGACGACGTGCGCAAGCACCTGCGCCCCATGGACGCCTTCGATCCGCCCGCAGCCGCCGCACGAGCCAGGGCTGCGGCGGGCGTCAACTGGCACGGCCGTCGCACGACCGGGTGTCGTTCCGGCACGACACGGCCGACCCGGCGCGCACTACCGTCGGTGGTCGCGCCGATCAGCACTGAGGGGGTGACGATGCCCGCGCTCGACGGCATGCGTGTGCTCGACTTCACCCAGTACGAGGCTGGACCGTCGTGCTGCCAGTACCTCGGGTGGCTCGGTGCCGACGTCGTCAAGGTCGAACCGCCCGGCGGCGAGCCTGGGCGCCGGACGGCCGCCGGCGATGGGAAGGCCCAGTACTACGAGAACTACAACGCCAACAAGCGCAGCGTCGTCGTCGACGTCTCGACCGATGCCGGCCGCGACCTCGTGCGGCGCCTGGTGACCGGCTTTGACGTGTTCGTGGAGAACCAAGGGCCACGGGTCATGGAGAAGCTGACGCTGGACCCGGTGGCTCTGCACGCGATCAACCCGGCGCTGATCTACACCCGCATCAAGGGCTACGGCCTGTCCGGACCGTATGCCGAGTACCGCAGCTTCGACATGCTCGCCCAGGCAGCAGCCGGCCTGTTCTCGCTGACCGGTTCGGCGGACGGACCGCCGGTACGACCGGGCGGCACGTTCGGCGACACGGCCACCGGCGCGCACGCCGCGATGGCGATCCTCGCGGCCTACGTGCAGCGCCAGCGCACCGGCCAAGGTCAGGTCATCGAGATGAGCATGCACGAGGTGATGACGATGTTCATCCGCACCACCGGCCTGCGCGGCTGGGACCTCGAGGGGCCCGCCACTCCTCGCATCGGCAACAAGCTGGGCGGCTCGCCGACGGACATGTACGCCTGCACGCCGTTCGGCCCCAACGACTACGTGTACGTGATGGCCGGTACGCCGCGGATGTGGGAGGCCCTGTGCAAGGTGCTCGACCGGCCCGACCTGCTGGCGGATCCGAGGTTCGCGCATGCCGCGGGCCGCGCCGAGCACGAAGATCTGCTGAACGTCGAGGTGGCCGCGTGGTGCCGCACGAAGACCAAGCACGAGGCGATGACGCTGCTCGCCGACGCCGGCATCGCCGCGTCGGCAGTGATGGACACGCACGACGTCTTCCACGATCCGCACCTGCTCGCACGTGACTTCGTCCAGGAGGTGAGCCACCCGCTGTACGGCACCGTGCTGCTGCTGGACAAGCCGTTCCGGCTGGAGAAGTCCGATGTCCCGCTCCAAGCCGCTCCCGTGCTCGGCGCCGACCCCGACAGCGTCCTCGCCGCCGAGCTCGGACTCACCACCCACGACCTCGCGGCCTTGCGCGACGACGGGATCATCGGATGACCCTTCGGCGCTGACTGCATCGCGACCACTCGACCACTTCCACCACTCCGGCGCCGTGGCGTCGTTCAACGAGGAGATCATCAACATGGCAACGACGAACGGAGCGACGCTGATCGCGCGCAGCCTCAAGCAACAGGGCGTCGACTACATGTTCGGCATCGTCGGCTTCCCCGTCGTGCCGATCGCGATCGCCGCGCAGAACGAGGGCATCACGTTCATCGGGATGCGCAACGAGCAGGCGGCCTCGTACGCCACCCAGGCTGCGGGGTACCTGCTCGGTCGCCCGCAGGCGTGCCTCGTGGTCAGCGGGCCCGGTGTGATCCACGCACTCTCGGGTCTCGCCAACGCCCAGCAGAACAACTGGCCGATGGTGCTGCTCGGCGGTGCGAACAGACTCGACCAGAACGGGATGGGCGCGTTCCAGGAGGAGCGCCAGGTGCTGGCGACGACGCCGTTCACGAAGTACAGCCACGTCGTCGAGCGCGTCGACCGGATCCCGTTCTACGTGGAGCAGGCCGTGCGCACGGCGTGGTACGGCCGTCCCGGGGCGACGTACCTGGACCTGCCCGACGACGTCATCCTCGGCGAGATCGACGAGGGCCAGGTGCACATGGCTGCGACGATCCCGCCGCCACCCGTCAGCCAGGCGTCCGACGTCGACGTCCAGTCGGCCCTCGCGGCGCTGCGCACCGCCGAGCGTCCGCTGGTGATCGTCGGCAAGGGCATGGCCTGGTCCCGCGCCGAGGCAGAGGTGCGCGCGTTCATCGACACGACCGGGCTGCCGTTCCTCAACTCGCCGATGGGCAAGGGCGTGATGTCCGACGACCATCCCCTCACGGTCGGCGCGGCACGGTCGCACGCGTTGAAGGAGGCGGACCTGATCATGGTGCTCGGCGCCCGGCTGAACTGGATCATGCACTTCGGCAAGGCGCCGCGCTTCAACCCGGGGGTGCGCGTGATCCAGCTCGACATCTCGGCCGAGCAGCTCTCCACGAACGTGCCCACCGAAGTCGGGCTCGTCGGCGACGGCAAGGCCGTGATGGCACAGCTCAACAAGGCGCTCGCCGCGGACGCGTGGTCGTACCCGGCCGACACGCCGTGGCGGCAGTCGATCGCGGCGAAGATCGAGTCGAACCGGGTGTCGATGGAGACGATGGCCGCCGACGACACGGCGCCGATGAACTACTACCGCGCGTTCCGCGACATCAAGGAAGCGATCCCGCGCAACGCGATCATCGTCAGCGAGGGCGCCAACACGATGGACATCGGGCGCACCCAGCTGAACAACGCCGAGCCGCGCACGCGCCTCGACGCCGGCAGCTACGGCACGATGGGTGTCGGGTTCGGCTTCGCCGTCGCCGCTGCGGTCGTGCAGCACGAACGGCCTGTCGTGTCGGTCTCGGGCGACTCCGCGTTCGGTTTCTCCGGCATGGAGCTGGAGACGATCTGTCGGTACGACCTGCCGATCACCACGATCGTGCTGAACAACGGTGGCATCGGTGGCGGCTTCGAGAACTGGCCGGCCGACCGCCCGCTGCCGCCGTCAAGCCTGTCTCGCACGGCGCGCTACGAGAAGGTGATCGAGGCCTTCGGTGGGCAGGGCTACTACGTCGAGGATCCCGCCGACCTGAGGCCGACGCTGGACAAGGCGCTCTCGTCCGGCAAGCCGTCCGTCGTGCACGTCCTGATCGCCGCCCGCGCCGATCGCAAGCCCCAGGAGTTCTCCTGGAAGACGTGATCACTGGACGCTGCTGACGAATCGCCGCAGGTCTCAGCGTGCTCCGCAGCATCGCGACGCCTCCAGTCCTCAGCTTCCAGTTGACCACTCATCAGCGGGGGATCTTCTGTCGGCACAGTCGAAGTGTGTCGCGGGCGGACGACAGCGCGAAGTCGGGAATGCTGCGTCCGCGGAGTTGCTTTCAACGCGAACGAACCAATTGAGGCCGCGCGCTCGCCGGCGATGAAGGACGGTCTCGGCCTGAGCTGCCGTTGCGTGGGTACCGCGGCGTCGAGGCGACAAGCTCAAGCTCAAGCCGACCGGTGGTGGCCAGTTGCCGTCGGGGAACCCGGAGTCGAGCGGACGTGGACGATGCTCGATATCCACGCTGCGTGATCCGCCTCGTTGTGCTGCGGGCCGAGCGGCTCCAGCCGGAACTGCTCGCTCTCGACGGTCGTCGGCGGCTCGAAGTCGGTTGGGACGAACGGCGGCTCGGCCACGTCCCGGACGCTACTGGGGACGCGCGGATGACGGCCGTCCGGTGGCACGCCAGCCCCTCGACTGTGCCGTCGTGCGAGTCAGCGTCTTCCCGGAACCACCCGCGCCTCTTGGTGGCCATCAGAATCTGCCGATGGGCGGCCAACATCATCATGAACCAGACGAACGCTCAGCGTGACCAAGCGAGCTCGTCACCTTGCCCATGCAGCGTCGCCCTCCCGGCGTTCCGGGGCCGAGCCGAGGCGGCCTTGCGGACGGCCCCTGCGAGCTCGACAAGCCGCTCCGGAACGGGCACTATGCGCAATATGTCGCGCCCAACGCATGCCACACTCGCAACGTTCCGCATGGACCTCTCGCGTGAGGCTGAGCAGCGGGAGGGCCTGGAGCGGATGATCGTGCCGGGTGTGCGTGAAGCGCCCGGGTTCGTGGCCGGTTGCTGGACGTTGGATCGGGTCACCAGCGAGAGCGTCGTCCTGATCACCTTCGACTCACATGAGCACGCGAAGGCGCTCGCCTCCAACGTTCGGGCGAACGCGCCCCATCAGGCGGCCGTGGGTATCGAGCTTGTTTCGATCAGCGTTGTCGAGGTGAGCGCAAGCGCATAACTGCCGATCGGCGCCGCTGCACTTTGCCCGCAACGTGCGCACACGAGCCAGCGTTATGCCCGCAGGTGACTTCGCGATGGCCACGCGTTATCCGGACTGTGCTCCGCCGCCGAATCCTTCGGCAACTGCAGAGCCTGGTCAGGTCGGGTTGATGGGGTCTGAGCGGCCAGACAGGAACGAGCTGAGGAGCACTCGGAGCTGCTCGGTGCGCTGAGTGATCTCGGTGTGGCGGGTGGCGGGCAGGACGGCGAGTTGACAGTCGGTAAGGAGGTCGAGCATCTCGGCGGCATGCTCGAGACGGACGAAGTCCTGGTCGCCGATCACGAGAAACGTCGGTGCGGTGATCGACCGGATCTCGTCAGCGGTCCAGCCGGTGAAGTCGTGTACGACTGGTTGCATGCGCTCGAGGAACGGGAAGAAGTCCGCAGGGTTCGGCGCGACCGCCTCGTAGGCGAGTTGCCAGGTGGCGAACTCCTCCCCGGTCGGCAAACGCGGGTCATCTTGTGCGGCCGCGGTGATCTCGGGGTGGTAGCCGTCGGGTCGGATGTGCGAGGCGGCGAGCACGAGGCGGCGGACTTTTGCGGGGTGGCGCAGCGCGAGGCTCGTGGCGGTGAGGGCGCCGAGGCTGAAGCCCCAGACGTCGACGGGCCCGCCGCCTGCGACGCGGTCGATCAGCTCTGCGACATCATCGGCGAAGCGCTCGATCGACATCGGTCGGCCGGTGTCGGGCGTGTGGCCGTGACCCTGGAGCTCGACGCCGATCACCCTGCGGCCCTCGATCAACCAGGGCAGCACGTCGCCGAAGGTGCCGTGGAAGGTCATGATGCCGCCGTGCACGGCGACGAGCGGCGTTCCCATGGGATCACCGCATTCCTCGTACCAGATGGGGACGTTGTCGATCTGTTCATGGGGCATGTCGCTCCGACGAACCACAGCGGTCGGACTCATCGGCCGAGGTTCGATCGTGCCCCGCTCGCGCCCGATCACGCCCACACGATCGCGGTGGATGACAGGGGGCCGGCGGGCCCGGCGACAGGTTCGGTGGGACCTCAGCTCGTGAAGTACCCGCTGACGTCGGCGACGAGTTCGGTGGGGCTGTAGGTGAACAGGCACACGGTGCCGTCCGGGGCGACCCGCACGATCGCTGCGTTGGCCACGGTGGCACCGGTCTCGTAGTTCACGTTGGACACGTCGGGGCGGTCGCCGCCGCACGGGAAGGCGGCGACGAAGCCGGGTGCCGCGGCCTGGTCGACCGTCAGGTTGAGGGCGACGGCCGTGGCGCCGGCGGGGACCCCGGCCCGGCCGGCGACCTGCAGCACCGTGACCTGCCCAGCGGCGCGTCGGCCGATGCCCGCCGACTCCCCGTCGACCGTAGTGCCGAATAGCGCGGCCGGTCGCGTGTCGAGGATCCGCTGTGGCGCGGACGAGGTGAAGCCGGCGGCAGCGGGGAACCAGCCCTGGAGGTCGACGACGAGGTGGGTGGTGCCGTAGGCGAACAGGCACACGTCGCCGGTGGCCGGTTCGGGACGGACCACGGCGAGGCCGGGCACGTTGTCGCCGACGAGGTAGTTGAGGTTGGAGGCGTTCGGCCGCGCCGAGCCGCACGGGTAGGCCGTGAGGAACCCGGGCTGGCGGGCGTCGACGGCGGTGACGTTGAGCACGACCGCGGCGGCGTCGGCAGCCACACCCCCGGCCCCGGCGACGTGGACCCGGGCGACCTGCCCGGCCTGCACGAGGCCGGCGTCAGGGTCGGCCGGCGTGGCCAGGTTGCGGGTGTCGACGAGCCGCGCCGGTGTCGCCGCGGCGAAGTGCGAGGCGGCCGGGAACCAGCCGGCGAGGTCGACGATGAGGTGCGTCGATCCGTAGCTGAACAGGCACACGCTCCCGATCGGGCTGAGCTGGGCCACGACGGCGTTGGCGACCGTGGAGCCCTCGACGTAGTTGAGGTTGGAGACCTCGCCGCGCGTGCCGCCGCACGGGACGACGGCGATGAAGCCGGCGCTGCGTGCGTCGGTCACGGTGAGGTTGAGCACCGCTGCAGTGGCCCCGACCGGGACGCCGGCGCGGCGCGTGACGGGCACCTCGGTGACCGAGCCGGCGCCGCGGAGGCCGTACCGCTGGGCCTGACAGTCCACCGAGTTGCCGGTCGGGCGGCTGTCGTACAAGCGGACGGGGGTGACGGCCACGTACTCGGCCGACGGCGTCGGCGTCGTGCCGAGCGAACCGGCCCGACAGTTCGGCGGCTGGACGAAGCTGTCGTTGCGGACCTGGTAGTACTCGCCCTGGTCGGGCCCGTGATCCTCCGATCGCGCCCCGGTGCTGACGTTCTCGTAGAACATCGTCACCGACCAGACCATCCAGTTCGGGTCGTTCACGCAGGACGTGGCGAAGTCGACCTCGTACGAGCGGGTGGCGGCATCCCAGAACACGCCGTCGTTGTCGCACACGAACTGGCCCGCGGCGTTGGTGACGACCGCGTACACCAGGCCGGCGACGTTGAACATCTGCACGTAGTACGTGGCCTGGACGTTGTCGTTGACCCGCAGCTTCCACAGCGCGTACGTCTCGCCGTTCGCCCAGTTCGGGCTGAACGGGCTCTCGTACCGAACGACCTGGATTCCCACGGCTGCCTGCCCGCCGGGCAGCAGCCCGGCCACTGCGTTGCCGATGTCGCCACGCGGCTCGGCGACGTCGCCAATCCCGTCGGTCCCGTAGGTGAGCAGTTCGGTGTGCTGCGCATGTCCGGTGGGCAACATTGGGCCGTCCTGCAGTGTTACGGGCTCGGCCTGGGCAGCCAAGGCCGCCCAGCCGCGACGAAGCGGTGCCGTGCCGGGATCAGCACCGACGGGCGCCGCGCTCGGCACGATCACCACCCCCGCCGCAGCAACCGCGGCCAACACCGCCAGGAACCTCGCCACCCGCCCGCTCGACATGTAGCGACGATAGACCTCGCCCGCAGCAGGGCCGCGGCCCGGTAGCTCGGCGCTCGCCCGAAGCTGCGACGACGCCACCCCCGCGGGTGCACTACGCGCTTACTTCCCCCGGAAACGGTGGGCCTCGAAGCGCCTCCGGGAGGGGTTGGGACTCGCTGGGTCGGTGGGAGCCCGGAGTCCGAGCGGGGTGTGCGACGCGAGAGCGCGCCCGTAGGTCACGGGTGTTGTTCTGGCCGGTTTAGTCGCAATCGTCCCGGCGAGTTTGCCACCTTCGTGAACCTCGAGCCTCCGATCGTTCCAACAGCGCACGGGCCCGCCTGCGGCCTCCAGGATCGCACCTTGGCAGGCGGACCCGCCTGCGCGTCCCGCCGACTGACATCGCAACCGGACCGGACCCGTACGCCGTGGCACCGAGCCCGAGAACCAAGATGCCGCGTCGTCACCGGGCCGGCGATCCGGGGCGCTGCCGCGTCGCTCGTCTGCGCGTTGGGGGGTCCGCTACTGACGGGCGGCCGTGGGCTCAGGTCAGTTCGCGTAGGAACGGTGTGATCGTTTGTTGGAGGTGGTCGGGTTGATCGAAGGGGAGCCCGTGCCCTGCGTTCGGGATCTGTGCGACGCTCACTCGCGGGTTGATGTGAGACAGCTCCGACGCCAGCTCGGGGGAGACGACTGGCGAGTCGCCGATCACGAGCAGGATCGGGACGTCGATGCCACGGACAATGGTGCGGAAGTCAGGATTCGGTGGGCGGAGCACGTCGAACGCGCTGAGGTGGGTGCGCATCCGCGCTTGCACCTGGAGATCGATGATCTCAGCGGACCGGTGCGGGTGCCGGGCCTGCGCTTCTGACAGCAGCTCGTGCTTCGACACCGCTAGCGCGCGGCGGTGTTCGTCTGCGACGTCGCTCTGCCATACCTCGTGTTGGAGGTCGGGACTGATGAACGTCGGGTCGACGAGGACGAGGGCGCGCAGGTTCGCAGTGCCACGTTGAGCGGCCACTGCGGCTGTCATGCCGCCCATCGAATGACCGATCAGGACAGGTCGCGACAGGCCGAGCGCCTGGACAAGGTCGAGGATGTCACTGGCGAGGTCGTCGTAGCTGTACCCGATCGCGGGGGCGCTGGAGCCGCCGTGACCTCTGGAGTCCGGCATGACGACGTCGAACTCGTTCTCGAGCGCCCGCGCCAGGGGCGACCAGCATGCGCCGCTGCCCATCAGCCCGTGGAGCAGCACGACGGACGGTCCGCCACCACCCGTGCGCACGAACCGGATCCGAACGACGCTCGTCACGCACGCTCCGTCGGTCCAGCCAGCCACCCCACCATCGTTGCATCGCGCGATTGTCAGGCGCACAGCACCATGTCCGCACTGTCCTCATACCGGAGCACCAGCTGTGGCTGGACCCGGCACCCTCCGGATGGGCACAACGCGCCGCGATCCGGCATTGTGGCGCAGGAACAGCGCAGGGGCGCTCGGCGCGTTGGGGGGCACGGCGGCGGCGCAGCCCACCTCGGGTGTGGCTGGTTGGCGGCGATGTGCGGTGTGGTGTGGGCTTGGCCGTCCGGAGCAGTAGGAGGGACTGGTCGGAGCGCTGGTCTCATTGTTTACTGCTGGCGCTGGGCGAAGATCCGTCCTTGCCGGCGAACGCCGGGGTCGGTACGCGCTCCAGCCTCAGTCACGCTGAACCCTGCCCGCTCGACGAGACCTGAAAGCTGTTCGAGCGGCCAGAAGTACGCCGTCGTGACGGCGTGATCGAACGGCTCGAGCTCCGGGCCCTCGAAGAAGCCGATCGCCAAGCCACCGCCGCGTCGAAGGCACCGCGCGAACTCGTTCAACGCATCGCCGATCTCGGTCGGGTCAGCAAGGATCAGCGAGTACCAGGCGAGCACTCCGCCGAGGCTGGCATCTTCGACCTCGAGCGCCTGGGCACGACCGACTCTGAAGGCGACGTCGGGGTGTCGTCGTTGCGCTTCCTCGACGAACACCGCGACAGGATCGATGCCCTCGACATCCGCACCACGTCCAGCGAGGAAGCTCGTCCACTGGCCGGGACCGCAGCCGACGTCCATGATCCGTCCTCGAACGCCCGATGACCATCGGCGCACCTGCTCGCGATCGATCGCTGAGGCCGCCTCGATGCTGCCGAACAGGTCGATGTACTCGCCCGCTCTCGCCGTGTAGGCCTCAACGACTCCCGCAACGGTCATGCTGTCGACCGTAGCCACGAGTCCCACGGCGGACCATCTGACGCGCCTGACCATGCGTCGACCCGACGCGGCCCTGGCCGGCGGTCGGGGCGCTCAGCCCCCGCCAGCACGCTTGCAAGACGAGGATGTCGGCCCCATGGCTCAGGAGCTACGCGTGGTTTCCTCGTCGGCGAGCAGGTCAGCGAGGCGCTCGAGGGTCTGCCGCCAGCCGTACTGCACTCCGGCGAGGGCTGCGCTGGCCTGCGGCTGGGCTCGCGTGATGTCGATCGTCATGGGGATGGTCGTGTGTCCAGATCTCTCGGTGAACGACAC
>JAODBQ010000562.1 GCA_025464045.1 Ilumatobacteraceae bacterium | reverse complement strand
GCGAGAGCATGCCGAGTACGGCGGTCAGTACCGGGAAGGCGGCCACGATCAGCACGTTGGTGCACAGGGCGGTCCACGTGAACACGGGCATCTTCATCAGCTTCATTCCCGGGGCGCGCATGTTGAGCACGGTGACGATGAGGTTGATCGCACCGGTCAGCGAGGCGATGCCGGTGATCTGCAGCCCGAGCGCCCAGAAGTCCACACCGTGGCTCGGCGAGAAGATCGGGTTGGCGTTCGGCTGGTACATGAACCAGCCGCCGTCGGCGGCACCGCCGAGGATCCACGAGGTGTTGATGAAGATCCCGCCGAAGAGGAAGCACCAGAAGCCGAACGCGTTGATGCGTGGGAACGCGACGTCGCGCGCGCCGATCTGCAACGGGACGATTTAGTTGGCGAAGCCGGCCGCCATCGGCATCACGAACAGGAAGATCATCGTCGTGGCGTGCATCGTGAACATCTCGTTGTAGAGACCGGCGCTGAGGAACTTGTTGTCCGGCTGGATCAGCTGCGTGCGGATCGCCAGCGCCTCGAGACCACCGACGCAGAAGAAGAACAGCGCACAGGCGCCGTACATGATCCCCAGCTTCTTGTGATCGACGGTGAACACCCACGAACGCCAGCCCGTGGTGCTCACCGGGCGGCGGAAGTTGCCGAGCGCCGAACTGTTGCTGACGAACGTGGGGCCGACCGGGGCGATGCCGGCCTGTCGTTGGATGAGGCTCATGGGGGGTGCTCCTCTACTTCCGCTCGAGCAGGTAGGCGACCAGCTGATCGATCTGGTTCTCGGTCAGGTTCAGGTTGGGCATCCCGCGGTACTTGCCGTCGAGCTTCTCGTTCTCGGCGGAGTACATCGGCTTCTTCGCCGGCGCGTTGCGCAACCAGTCGCGCAGCTCCCCTTCGTTGAAGCACTCGGGTGTGACCCCCTGGAGGTACAGCTTGCCGAACTGGTCCGGCGGTGCGTTGTAGAGGCGCTCGCGGCACGCCGGGGTGAGCAGGTCGAACGTCGCCCCCGCGAAGGTCGTGCGGGTCATCAGGTCGGTGAGGTTGGGCGCCGAGCCGGACACCTCGTACTGATCGGGGTTGGCCAGCACGGGGGTGACGACGCCGTTCGCGTCGGTGGTGGTCAGCCCGTTGACCTGGTGGCAGCGCGAGCAGTTCGTGATGAACTGCGTCTCGCCCTGTGCCGCGAGCGTGTCCTTCTCGGCCGGCGCGTAGGCCTTGGTCTGGTTGGCCACCCAAGTCCCGAAGTCGTCGGCGTTGAGGCTCACCGCGGCCATGCGCATGCGCGCGTGGCTGAGCCCGCAGAACTCGGTGCACTGACCGGTGTAGATGCCCGGTTGGTCGGCTTCCATGCGCAGCGTCTGGTCGCGGCCCGGCACCGCATCGCGCTTGCCGTTGAGGCGCGGGATCCAGAAGCTGTGGATGACGTCGCGGCTGGTGATGTGCAGCAGCACCTTCGTCTGGTCGGGGATCACGAGCTCGCCGCTGGTGACGATCGGCGTGGTGATCCCACCCGGCATGCACCCCGCCTGCGCCGGGTAGTCGTACTCCCACCACCACTGCTGGCCGGTGACGTTGACGATGCACTGCGTGTCGTCGACCTTCGCCAGCGCGAACACCGTCTTCACGGTGAACACGCCGACGAACAGCAGGATGACGGCGGGGATGATCGTGAGGAGGATCTCCAGCCACGGCTTGCCGTGCGTCTGCTCGGGCATCTCCTGGCCGCGATCGCGGTACTTGATCATTGCGAACACGACCGCGGCGATGACGATCAGCAGCACGATGCCGGCGGTGTAGAACACCGGGCGCTGCAGGTTGTCGATCTTGCGCGCGTTCTCGCCGGCGGGGCGGAAGGTGTCCTGCGGGGCGTTCTTCGCGCAGCCGGCGAGCACGACCGCGGCAGCGATCCCGCCGAGCGCGAGCGCGGGACGGCGGAGCGAACGGCGGACGGTCTTCACGTGTTGCGGCCTCGTCTCGTGGTTCACGGCACGTACACCGTGATCTGCTGCCCGTCCAGGCCCGGCACGAACAGCCGGTACGGGTCGTCGGGGGTTGCGGCGGCCGACGACTTCGGGAAGGCGACGGTGAACATCTGCTCGCCATCCTTGTGGATCAGTGTCGTGCACGACAGTCGCTCGATCTTGACCTGGGTGTCGTTGACCGTCTGGACGTCGGTGCCGGCGTACGCGGTGAGCCGGAACTCGCCGCTGTCGCGGTTGATGAACAGGATGTTGGTCGGGTTGCTGCGCGCGATCGTGAGCGTGACCTGTGGGCCCTGCGCGCCGACCACCTCGGCGTGGAGCTGGCCGTTCTCCAGGATCACCTTCGCGGCCGGGTTGCTCTTCGCCGAGACGTGCTGCGAAGCGCGGTGCTCGATCTCCTCGTACTCGGGGTTCGACGCGACCTGCTGCGCGTCGCGCAGGCATTGCGAGTGGTCCTCGTCGGCGGTCGTCGGGTGCTTGGTGATCGTGCGCTGGCCGCTGATCGCCATCACCGCACCGGTGCTGACGACGCCGAGGGCGGCGACCGTGCACACCGCGACGATGACGCCCTTCTTCAGCGTCGGGCGGGCCGCGAACGTGAAGGCGAACGCGACGATCAGCACGCCGACGATGATGAACGCATACGGACCGTCGGACTTCGACAGGAAGAGCATGATCCGCGAGAACGAGTACACCAGGACGGCCACGCCGACGGCGACGAGCACCGGCAGCTCCAGCGGGTGGATGATCCGCTTGCGCAGGCTGGCGTTGTAGGCCGGGTCCGACGACGCGCGCTCGCTCCAGGCCTGGACCATCCACTCGACGGCGGATGCCGCGAGCACGACGATGGCGGCCTTGAACACGATCGGCTTGGTGACCGCACCGACGACGAGCAGACCAACGCCGAATGCCGCGACCACCGGCCACATGCTCGGCGTGGGCGGCGGCTGCGCGGCCGCCGAACCGGTGAGCGCGTCGGGGGCGCTCGGTGGCACGTTCGCATCGCGCAGGTAGGTGACGACGACGAACAGCAGGAGGAACGCGGCAGCCGCGCTCGTCAGGCCGAGGACGCCGACGTAGCCGACGCTGCCGCCCTTCGTGATACCCCACACGATGGCGCCGAGCACCGACAGGGCGGTGCCGCCGAGCGTGAGTTTTGATCCGGTGGTGAGCATCGACTTCTTCCGCCTACTTCGTCACGTAGACGACGAACCACAACGCCGCGAACACGGCGCTGAGCGAGTACCAGTACAGGGCGTGCGCAGCGATGATCTCGCGGTCGCTGCTGCGGCCGCCGAGGTAGCGGAACGCGGTGACCGCGGTGAACCCGACGCCGATGATGGCGAGGGCGGTGAACGTGCCGGTGATCGCGTAGAACATCGAGTTGTAGGCGCCACCCGACGCCGGCAGGGCGATGCGGTTGAACGTGTACGCCTGGGCGTTGATGATCGAGAGCCCCATGATCCCGGTGAGCCCGAGCGCGAGGCCGGTGTTGGGCCGGTCGTCTCGTCGTGCGGCATAGACGGCCCACTGCGCGAACACGCACAGCGGGACGAACGCGATGAGCATCACGTTGGTGGACACCTGCGGGATCTGGATCCGCTTGGGGACCCACACGTTGCCGGCGGTGATCGTGGCCTGGCGGAACCGCATCCAGGTTGCCAGCATCCCCCCGATCAGGGTGATCATCCCGGCGCAGGCAACGGCGGTGCCGACGAACAGCTGGCGGCGCGGCGCGGGCGCCGGTCCGGAGTGGATGGCGAGCATCAGACGCTCCTCTCGGCGTTGTGCTTCAGATCGAGCAACGGCTCCGGGGAGGTGACCGTGTGGAGCTCGGCGAAGTTGACGAGCGGCGCCGGCGAGCTGGTGGCCCATTCGAGGGTCTGCCCGTCCCACGGGTCGTCCCCAGCGGGGGATCCCTTGGTGAACGCCTTCACGGCCAACCCGACGAAGGCGAGGACGGTCAGCGCGACGAGTGCATGACCCGCGAGGCTGAGGACGTTCCACAGCGCCTTCGGGCCGCTGTAGTCGAAGTCGACCGCGTCAGCGGGCTGCTTGGCGAAGCCGGCGATGAGCAGCGGTCCGCCGGCCAGCACCGTGCCGATGAAGCCGAGCAGCGCCAGCGGCACGAGCGCCATGTCCGCGATCGTGCGCCCCCACAGCTTTGGCCCCCAGTACGCGATGCCGCCGAGCGCCGCGAGCAGCGCGCCGTAGGCAACGAAGAGGCGAGTGCCCTCTTCGAACACGGTGCCGCCGAGTTGGGCATCGCCGATCTGGTACACGGCGTTGGCGAGCATGCCGACGAACACCATCAAGGCTCCCAGCAGGCCGAACACGAGCGGCGCGACGAGCCTCGGACGTCCCTTGCTCAAGGCCATCCCGCCGACACCGAGGACGATCAGCGCACCAAGGATCGGCAGCAGGTTGACGAGGGCGTACGGCACGATGTCGCCGAGCGCGGTGCCGAATGATGCATCCGCGATGTTCTTGCGGATCGACGCGGGCACCTGGATCACGCCACCGAACAGGCCGAGGCCGATCAGGCCGAAGCCGGCGAAGATCGTGCCGCGCATCGGCAGGCGCTTGCCCGATGCCACGGCGAGCGCCTCGATCGCGATGCCGAACGCTGGCACGGCGAACGCGAACGTGAGCGGCTGGGTGAACCCGAAGCCGATGTGGCTCATCAGGTCCGCGCTGCTGCCGAACCCGGTGCCGCCGTAGCGGTAGTCGACGAAGCTGTACAGCAGCGCGCCGATGAGCACCGGCAGGGCGAGGATCAAGGCGAGTGCGCCGATCAGGGCGGCGAAGCTGAACGGCGGCACGCGGCGCATGTTCATGCCGGGCGCCCGGGTGCTGAGCACCGATGCGACGAGCGAGATCGCCGCAGCGAGCAGGCCGACGAGGAGCACGACCTGGGCGAGGAGGTACCCGGCGACCATCCGCCGGTCGCCACCTCCGGGACCGCCGTTGGCGGCGATGGTGCCGATGACCAACGCCGACCCGATGAGCCACGCCCAGAAGCCGGCGGCGGCGAACCGGGGCAAGGCCAAGGCCCGGGCGCCGAGCTGCAGCGGCACGATCGCCACCGCCAGCCCGAGCAGCACCGGCAGGAGGACGATGAAGATCAGCCCGACCTGGTAGGCGGCGAACACCTGCGGGACCGAATCGGCACCGAGCACGCTCGAGCTGCTGGCTCGGTCGATACCCAGCAGGATGCCGAGCACGGCGGCGCCGAGCGCTGCCAGCAGACCGACGCCGAAGAACATCCGGCCGATGCGCTTGTGGTCGACGGTGGTCACCCACCCGGCGATGCCGGACTGGGCCAAGCCGCTCGACGTACCGGCCGTCGCAGCCGGGTCGCCGGCTGTGCCGACAGCGCCGGTTGCGTGGGTGTCGATGGTCGTCATGAGCGTGAGGACTCGTCTCGTGTGCTTTCGGGACGCTGCGCGCGCCCGCCCGATGGTGACTGGTCGAGGTTTGTCGGATGCGACATTACCCACAGGGCGTCGCGCCGACCGAAATCCTCTCGACCCCTGCAGGCCACCCGCCCAGGAGCACTCACCGGCGCACGAACACGTCGAGCGTCATGGCCCCGAACAGCAGCGTGACGTAGGTGATGCTGTACCCGAAGACACGCATCGAACGCTGCGGGGTGGGGTTGCGACCGAGCTCGATCGTGCCGATCAGGAAGAGCGCTCCGAGCACGCACGCCGACGCGGAGTACACCCAACCGAGGCCGGCGACCGGGATCAGCACGAGTGTCGCGGCCACCATCACGGCGGTGTAGGCGGCCATCTTGTGGGCGGTGACCTCGGGCGTGGCGACGGCCGGGAGCATCGGGACGTCGGCGGCGCGGTAGTCGTCCGCGTAGCGGATGGCCAGCGCCCAGAAGTGCGGTGGGGTCCACAGGAACATCACCGCGAAGAGCACCACCGGGGTCCAATCGACGGCGTCGCGCACGGCTGCCCAGCCGACCAGCACCGGGACGGCGCCGGCCGCACCGCCGATGACGATGTTCTGCGTGCTGGTGCGCTTCAGCCAGAGCGTGTACACGAAGACGTAGAACAACGTCGCGCAGAGGGCGAGCACCGCGGCGAGCAGGTTGGCACCGACCCACAGCACGGCGAAGGCCACCACCTCGAGCGCGGTGGCGAACACCAGCGCCTGACGCGGCGCGATCAGCCCGGTGACGAGCGGCCGCCCCTGCGTGCGCGGCATCAACCGGTCGATGTCGCGGTCGACGACCATGTTGTAGGCGTTGGCGCCGCCGGCAGCGAGGGTGCCGCCGAGCAACGTCACCAGCACGAGTCGCGTCGAGGGCCAGCCGCCGTCGGCGAGGATCATCGTCGGCACCGTCGTGATCAGCAGCAGCTCGATGATCCGCGGCTTCGTCAGTGCGATGAACCCACCGAGCACGGTGGTGGGGGTGCGGCGTGACCCGTGCACGATGCCGCCGGGCGCGAGCCGCGACGGCACGAGTGGGCGAGCGCCGACGGCCATTTGCCACATCGTAGGACCGCGTCGCCGACGCCACCAAGCGCGCTCGGGTGCCCTGGCGGGGTGCAGCTCTCGTCGCGAGCGGGGCAGAATGGGACGATGCCCACTCCGTCGCCGGTCGAGCTCGACGAGCCACGCCACGACGAATCCACCGCACCCGACATGCCGTGGATCGTGCTGGTGTGGAACGACCCCATCAACCTGATGAGCTACGTCACCTTCGTGTTCCAGAAGCTGTTCGGGTACAGCCTGGAGAAGGCGACGTCGCTGATGTTGGACGTGCACGAGAAGGGGCGGGCGGTCGTCTCGAGCGGTGTCAAGGAGAAGGCCGAGATCGACGTGTTCCGTCTCCACGAGCACGGCCTGTGGGCCACGATGCAGCACGATGTCTAGGCCCCTCCCCCGGCGGCACGCGTGATCCGCAAGCGCAAGCAGCCCCCGCCGCCGATCACCCGGGTGGCGGACGGCTACGCCCTCAACCTCGACGCCGGCGAACGCGACCTGCTCGCCCGCCTGCTCGGCGAGCTCGCGCAGCTGCTGACGACGGGCGTCGACGGCCCGGCGCTGCGACGGATGTTCCCACCCGCGTACCACCTCGCCGAGGACGCCGAGGCAGAGGACGAGTACCAGCGGCTGATGCGCGACGAGCTCGTCGCCTCACGACTCGATGCGATCACCACGCTGACCGCGGCGCTGCGCGACGAGACGGTCCTCGACGAGGGTGGTCTCGGCGCGTTCATGCAGGCGGTCAACGCACT
>JAODBQ010000560.1 GCA_025464045.1 Ilumatobacteraceae bacterium | reverse complement strand
GACATGCGCCGGTCCGGATCGAGCTGACGGGACAGGCGCAGCGTGCACAGCGGGTCGGCGATGGGCAGGACGACGCCCTCGCGAGCCGCCGCCTGCTCCAGGAAGCCGACGTCGAAGGACGAGTTGTGCGCGACGAAGCGGGCACCGTCCAGCATCCGCGCCAGCTCGCGCAGCACGTCCGCCGCAGGTGGCGCGGTGCGCACGTGTCGGCGACGGATCCCGTGGATCTCCGTGGGCCCCACCCGGTACCACCATCGGTGACGAGGCCGCAGCAGGCTGCTCCAGCGGGCGAGCACGGTGCCCTCGGCGTCGACGACGACCACCCCGACCTGCAGCACCCGGTGCCGACCGGCGGACAGGCCGCTGGTCTCGACATCGACGACCGCGTAGCGGAGCGGCGAGCTCTCCATGACGTTCACCATACGCCGGGGGTGCGCGATGGCGGCATCCACCGGCCCTGGTGTCAGAGCAGCTCGGCGGCCAGGCTGGCGACCTCGCCCCGCTCGCAGGCGGAGAGGGTCACGTGGCCGAAGCAGCGTTGTCCACCGAAGGCCTGGATGAGCACGGCCAGGGCGTTGTTGGACTCCCCGAGGTAGGGCGCATCGATCTGGCTGGTGTCGCCCGTGAAGATCACCTTCGTGCCGTCGCCGATCCGGGTGAGCACCGTCTTCAGCGTGGTCGGCTCGAGGTTCTGGGCCTCGTCGACGACCACGATCTGGCGGTGCAGGCTGCGGCCGCGCAGGAACGTGACCGACTCCAACGACAGCTGGTTGCGACTGATCAGCTCGTCGACGAGGCGGTGCGCATCGTTGCTGCTGCGCTGGTCGGTGAGCGCCACGATCGCGTCGTGGATCGCCGACATCCACGGATCGAGCTTCTCGTCGAGACCGCCCGGCAGGAACCCGACGTCGGCCCGCCCGACGGGCACCAGCGGGCGGTAGACCGCGAGCTTCTCGTACTCACGCCGTTCGACCACCTGCTCGAGACCGGCGGCGATCGCCAGCAACGTCTTGCCGGTGCCGGCCCGACCGTCGAGCGCCACGACGCTGACGTTCGGGTCGAGCAGCAGCTCCAACGCGAAGCGCTGCTCCTTGGAGCGGGCGCGCAGGCCCCACGCCTCGGGCGTGGAGTGCGAGAGCAGCACGAGCTCTCCGTCGGCGCGCCGGGCGAGTGCCGACTGGGAGCCGCAGCGCAAGACGATGAACTCGTTCTCGTGCAGCGAATCGGCCTCGGCGACGAGCGCGCAGCTGGCGGTCCCGTTGGCGTAGAGCGTGTCGATCAGGTTGTGGCCCGACTCGTCCTGGGGGATCTCCGCCGTCAGCCAGCCGGCGTTGCGGGTGACGAGGCTGCGCCCGACCGGGTGGTGCTCGTCGGCCTCGAGACCCATGTGCGCCGCCTTGATCCGCAGTGCGGCGTCGTTGGAGAGCATCTTGGTCGGCGCCTTCGTGGCCTGACCGAGGGCCGCACCGATGATCCGGTTGTCGGGGACCGAGGGGTCGAGCCCGTGCTCGATCAGCAGGTGGCGCTGGATCCCGTTGATCTCGATCTGCAGCGTGCTCGCCCCGGGAAGGTCGTTGACCGCCACGGGGTGCGCCAGCGATCCGCCGGCGCGGACGCGCAGCTCCTCGATCGTGCGCAGCGCCGTGCGCGCGGCGCGACCGACGTCGTCCATCCGGGTCTTGAGGCCGTCGAGCTCCTCGATCACCGTCAGCGGGATGACCACGTCGACACCCACGAAGCCGGTGACGCACCCAGGATCGGCCACCAGCACCGACGTGTCGAGCACGATCCGCATGCGGATCTCGGTCCCGTCGTTCGCTGCCTGCTCACCTCCCCTGCGCAGGGCACTTCCGAGGCGGCCGGGCACGAGATCGGTCAACGGAGCTCCGTTTCATCTTGCACGAAGAGGCGGGTTGGGATGGGCCCAGTTGTACTCGCAGTGGTGGGCCCCATGGTGGATGGACACGCCCATGTTCGCGCAGCGTTCACACTGGCGTCGCGCGGCTCACAACGCGGCAGGGACCCCCTCGTCGAGCTGCACGCCACAGCTGTTCAGGACCATCGAGACGATGTGGTAGTTGCCCACCGCGAAGATCGCATCGAGGAGCTGCTCGTCGGAGTACTTCGCGGTCAACGTGGCCCACGTGGCGTCCGACAGGCGGGAGTCGTCGTGCAGCTCGTCGGCGGCGCGCAGCAGCGTCGCATCGAAGTCGCTCCACGGGTGGTCGTCGATGTCGCGCTTGGTGGCGTCGATCTCCTCGTCGGTGATGTCGCTGCGGCGGGCGATGATCGCGTGCTGGCTGAACTCGTACTGCGAGTTGCAACGCACGCCGGTGCGCAGGATCAGCAGCTCGCGGTCGCGCGGGGTGAGCGTGCTCTTCGACAGCACGTGACCGGCGAACACCAGCCACCGTCGCAGCAGCGCGGGGTGGTGGGCGAGGGTGCCGAAGATGTTCAGCGTCTCGCCGGCCGGGTTGCGCATCCCGCCCTTCACGTACAAGTCGACCACTTCGGGCGAGGGATCGGTGACGGGTGCGAGGCGGGGCGCGCTGTCGGTCATCGGAACATCATGCAGCGGGCGCCGGTCGCAGCGAGGAGTCGGGCGACCCGCGTCCCGGTGCGACGGCGCGCCGGGCACCAGACTCGGGCGATGGCGAGCAGCGGGTGTCCGTTCTGTGCGGTGATCGACGGCAGTGCGCCCGCGCACGTCGTGCTCGCCGACGAGGTGGCCGTGGCGTTCCTCGACCGGCGCCCGGTGTTCAAGGGGCATGTCCTCGTCGTGCCGCGGGAGCACGCGGAGACCCTGGCCGACCTTCCCCTCGTAGCGGTCGGGCCGTTCTTCGAACGCGTGCAACGGATCAGCGCGGTGATGCCGGGGGCGCTCGGTTGCGACGGCACGTTCGTGGCGGTGAACAACGTCGTCAGCCAGAGCGTCGCCCACCTCCACACCCACGTCGTGCCCCGGCGACGCAAGGACGGGCTGCGCGGCTTCTTCTGGCCGCGGACGACGTACGCCGACGATGCCGACGCCGAGGCGTACGCCGCACCGCTGCGCGCCGCGCTGTCGTGAGCACCGTGAGGGGACGGCGGCGTGCGCGCTTCGCGTGGCCTCAGCAGATGACGCGCATCGGCAGACCGCGCTCGTCGAGCGAGTCGTCCCCGAACGTGAGGTGCTCGCCGCGGACGTATCGGTGCGTGCTCCACAGCACGGCGTACGCATCGTGCACGTCATCCAGCTTCGCCCCGCGGGGGACCGCGGGGAGCGTGCCGAACACCGCGCGCAACAGCTCGGCACGGCGCATCGCCCCTGCGTGCGTGGCCTTCGGCGGCAGGTGTTCGAGGTCGTTCATCGTCAGGAAGCTGCACTCGGGATGGACCTCGATGAACGGGTTGCGGTCGTCGGTGACGAGCAGGTCGAGCTCGCGGATCTTCGGCAGCAGGTGGAAGGCCTGGATCGACAACCCGCTGCCGACAGCGGCGCGGGAGGCCGCCAACGCCGTCGGGTAGTCGACCGCGTGGAGGCAGGCTCGCGGCGGCGTGGGGAAGATCGTCGAACGCCGCGGGCCGAGGTACGCGCGTGCTTCGCGATCACTGACGCGCGGCGCCGTCGACGGCAATCCGAGGGGCATGTCGATGCCGATCGTCGTGCCGATGTCCACGTTCAGGCGAGCGAGCACAGCGGCGCCGCGCTCGGTCGCCACCACCCACCCGCCGCGGCAACCGTCGACGCCTGCCAAGCGCTGATCGAGGTCGCGGAGTGGTTCCATGTGGCTGTTGTTGCAAATGCAACGAGTTGGATGCTTGCTATTCGTGCGCGAAACCTGTTCGATACGCGGACGTAGCGAACCGTTACTACAACCCGATACCCGGAGGTATCAACTCAACATGACGAAAGCAGAGCTGATCGAGGCAGTCGCCACCGCGGCGGACGTGAGCAAGACCGAGGCCGAGCGCACGCTCGGTGCGTTCTTCGACACCGTCGTCAAGACCGTCAAGAAGGGCGACGACAAGGTTGCGTGGCCGGGCTTCGGCTCGTTCAGCACCTCGAAGTCAGCTGCTCGCACCGGTCGGAACCCGCAGACCGGTGCGCCGGTGAAGATCGCGGCGTCCACGCGCATGAAGTTCACCTCGAGCAGCACGCTCAAGACGGCACTCAACCCCAAGAAGAAGACGAAGAAGTAACCCCAACAAGGACAGCGAGGTAGACAGTGGCAGCAACGAAGAAGGCGGCTCCCGCCAAGAAGGCAGCTCCGGCGAAGAAGGCAGCACCCGCCGCCAAGAAGGCTGCGACCGTGAAGAAGGCCGTGGCGACGAAGGTCGCTCCGGCCAAGAAGGCCGTCGCCAAGACCGCCGCGACGGCGAAGAAGGCCGTCGCGAAGTCGGTGGCTTCCGCGAAGAAGGCGGCGCCGGCGAAGAAGGCGACGACGAAGGGCCCCGCGGCGAAGGCGGCGCCGGCCAAGAAGGCAGCATCGGCGAAGAAGGCGGCGCCGGCGAAGAAGGCGGCGGCGACGACGACGAAGGCGAGCACCAAGAAGGCTGCGAGCGCCAAGAAGGCTGCGCCGGCCAAGAAGGCCACGAAGGCCACGAAGAAGTAGCCATCGGCGACGGCCGCGCAGACGGGGACCGGAGGGTCCCCGTCTCGGCTTTTGCCGCGCGAACGAGGCATGCTGCGCGCATGGACGCGATCTGCGATGACCTTGCCGCCGAGCACGCCGATCTCGATCGGATCGTCAGCGAGCTCGACGATGCGGCGTGGGACACGCCCACGCCGTCGCCCGGCTGGGCGGTGCGTGACCAGATCAGCCACCTGTGGTTCTTCGATCAGCGCGCGGTGATGGCCCTCACCGATCCGGACGCGTTCGCGGTCGATGCGCAGCGGCTGTTGAGTGGCGGCGGTACCGACGCCTCGGTCGCGCCCGGCCGCGCGGTGATGCCGGCCGAGCTCCTGGCGTCCTGGCGCGCCGATCGTGATGGGCTGATCGAGCTCGCCCGCACGGTCGATCCGTCGTCGAGGGTCCCGTGGTACGGGCCGGCCATGGCTGCGCGTTCGTTCATCACGGCGCGGCTGATGGAGACGTGGGCGCACGGCCAGGACATCGTCGACGCCCTCGGCGCGACTCGGGCGCCCACCGATCGGCTGCGGCACGTCGCCCACATCGGCGTGCGCGCCCGGCCGTTCAGCTACGCCATCAACAATCGCGAGCTGCCGGCCGACGACGTGTACGTCGGGCTGACCTCGCCAGGCGGCGATCTGTGGGAGTGGAACACGTCGACGGCGAACCGGGTCACCGGGCCAGCCCTCGACTTCTGCCTGGCCGTCACCCAACGTCGTCATCCGAGCGACACGGCGCTGGTCGTCGACGGCCCGGCCGCGACCGAGTGGATGTCGTTCGCCCAGGCCTTCGCCGGCGCTCCCGGTGAGGGCCGGTCGCCTGGCCAGTTCGCGGCGTCCTGACTCGACGTCGCCGGCGCCGTCGTCGTTGTCGAGGTCGAGGTCGTCGTTGTCATTGTCCTTGTCGATCTCGTCGCCATCGTCGGCGAGGGCAGATCGAGGTCGAGGTCGGATGGATCGAACGGCGCTGGTCGTGTCGGAAGGAGCCGTGCGACCCCGAAGCTCAGCAGTCCTGCGAACACGACCGGGATCCCGGCCCGCCAGTCGAACGCGAATCTCACGGACGATCGTGGTCCCGGTCGACGGCGCCCGGTCGTGGTGTGGTCATCGTCGACACTGTCGACGGTCGGCGGGCGGTGTCGGCAAGATCAGGGTTGGTTGCCGCCGATGGTTTGGATCTCGCGGACGGCCAAGAGCAGTTCGGTGGTGGTGGTGAGGTCGTCGAGCGTGCCGCTGGTGTTGTCGGTGGCGGTCCAGGTGACGTGCCAGACGATGCTGGCGGTGCCGTGGTGGCGGTGGTCGGTGGTGCCGGTGACCTTCTCGACGGATGGGTAGCGGGGTGTCCACACGCAGGTGTCGCCGCCCCAGGGTTGGCAGGAGATCGTTCGGGTGTCGGTGGGGACCTGGGAGCCGGTGCTGACGTCGATGCGGGTCGCGGTGGCGGTGACGGTGGCGGCGAGCCCGGGGACGTCGGCGGTGGCCGTGACGGGTGGGATGGGGGTGATGGTGATGGTGGTGTCGACGTTGACGATGAGGTCGTCGGCGGGTCGTGAGAGTTGGATGTCCGGTGGGGGGACGAGCTGTTGGACGCTGTCGTAGGCGTTGGTGGCGAGTTGGCGGCTGGTGTAGAGGGGGAACCAGCGGGTGTCTTGTTCGGTGATGCCGTTGCGGGTGCAGTTGCGCGTGTAGAAGCGCCAGACGATGCCGTCGTCGCGGATCTCCGAGGATGCGAAGTCCACGGCGGCGTACGCGTCGTCGGGCACCGCCACCCACGCGTCGCACGTCACCCCCGACGCCGACCCCCCGCCCGACCCCCCGCCGGCCCCGCCCACCGAGCACCCGATGCTCACGCTGCTGGACCCACACGAACCTCCAGGAGCCGCGACCCCTCCAGTCGCTGAGGGCGCGATGAAGAGGGCGATCAACCCGACGCTCAGGAGGCGACAGGACATTGGTTTCCTACGCCGAGGAATACGAGGGTC
>JAODBQ010000201.1 GCA_025464045.1 Ilumatobacteraceae bacterium | reverse complement strand
CGCGGATCGTGCACCAGGACGTGGTCGCCGACCCGCAGCGCGTTCCACTCGAGGCGGATCATGACCGGCCCCGATGGCTGCGGAGCGGCCGACGGCAGCCGTCCTCTCGACGGGGCTCGGGTGACGTTTCGGGCATGACGCTCCTCGCTGGATCAGCACAGCCGCCGGGCGGGCGTGCGATCCGATGACCGGATCCAGCCATCCTCCCCACGAGGGTTCCCACGTTTGTGTGCGACCACCGTACCGGCTGGTGCCCACATGGGTCGTCTCCAGGTGCGGCCAGCTGTCAGCGGGGCCCGTGCCGACGGCGGTAGCGTGCCAGTCATGATCTCTCCGCAGGCTCTGGATGCTGGCACCGACCCCCGCAGCGACGTCTTCAACCGCCTGCTCAAGAACCGCGTCGTGCTGCTCGGCACCGACGTCAACGACGAGATCGCCAACCAGATCTGCGCCCAGCTGCTGTACCTCGAGGGCGAAGACGACTCGAGCGACATCTGGCTGTACATCAACAGCCCCGGCGGCTCCGTCACGGCCGGCATGGCCATCTACGACACGATGCAGTTCGTCGGCTGCGAGGTCGCGACGGTGTGCATGGGCATGGCCGCCTCGATGGGGCAGTTCCTGCTCACCGCCGGTGCACCCGGCAAGCGCTACACCCTGCCGAACGCCAGGATCATGATGCACCAGCCGTTGGCCGGTCTGCGTGGCCAGGCCACCGACATCGCCATCCAGGCCGAGCAGCTCGCCTACACCAAGCGGCGCATGGCCGAGCTCATTGCCTTGCACTCGGGCAAGCCGCTCGAGCAGATCCAGAAGGACTCCGAGCGCGACCGCTGGTTCACCGCCGACGAGGCGCAGAGCTACGGCCTGGTCGACAAGGTGATCGTCCGCCGGGGTCAGATCCAGTAGCACCGGGCGTGCCGTGACGTCCACGGCCTGGCGGGCTCGGCTCAGCCGGGCTTCGTGGTGGTCGCGCCCTTGACCGTCGTCGACTGCGACAGCAGCGTGGTGGGCACGGTGGGTGTCCCGATCTGGATGTTGCACAGCCGCAACGTGTAGTCGGCAGCGGCGTTGGCCGACTGCTGTGACGCGCGGATGGTGTCCACCGCGTGTTGCATCGACGCCTGATCGCCAGGTACGACCGTCGCTGCGGTCTGGTAGGCGATCGTGAGGACGTCCCACTCCTTCTCCACGGCGAGGGGCGCCACGTCGGACATCGCGCGGTACAGCGACACCGCCCGCGTCACGTCGGCGGCCGTGGCGATGCTCGGCGCGTTCAGCTCGGCGAGGTGCTGGTTCACCGCCGCGCAGTAGTTGGCGTCGGTCCGCCCGTTGTCCGGCGAACCGCACCCGGTGACGGCCGCGCAGACGAGGAGTCCGATCGGGAACAGGAGCCGCACCCGCGAAGTCTGGCAGACCACTCCTCCAGTGCAGCGGCGACGTCCGACCTCGTGCAACTCCCGCGCACCCCCTTAGTATGGTGCAGCGCAACGTCGAGGGCCGACCGTCCCTGCCAACCGCATCCAGGCGCGCAGCGCCGTGTCGTTGGAGGGTTCATGGTCGCCACCGTCCGTTCCGCCACCTTGCTCGGGGTGCAGGGTCACCCCGTCTTCGTGGAGGTCTACGTCTCCACCGGCCTGCCCGCCTTCCAGATCGTCGGCCTGCCCGACGAGGCCTGCCGGGAGTCGCGCGACCGCGTGCGCGCGGCCGTTCTGTCCAGCGGGTTGTGCTGGCCGTCGAAGCGGATCACCGTCAACCTCGCGCCGTCCACGCAACGCAAGGGCGGTTCAGGTCTCGACCTGGCGATCGCCGTCGCGTTCCTCGTCGCCGACGGCCAGTTGACCGCCGACCTCGTCGCCGAGCTCGGGTTCGTCGGGGAGCTGGGCCTGGACGGGTCGATCCGCGCTGTGCCGGGTGTCGCGCCCATGGTCGCGGCCATGCTCGGGTGCCGTGCGGTGGTCCCGGTCGCCTCGTACCGAGAGGCCCACGCGGTCGCGGGCGACGGGGTCCGCGTCGCCGGGTCGCTCGTCGAGCTCGTCGAAGCGCTCCAGCTGCTGGTCCCCTGGCCGGATCCGCCCGACGAGGTTCCCGACGAGGATCCACCACCGCCACTGGACCTGGCCGACGTGCGTGGCCAGGACAGTGCGCGCCGCGCACTGGAGATCACCGCGGCCGGCGGGCACAACCTGCTGTTCGTCGGTCCGCCGGGCTCCGGCAAGACGATGCTCGCGCAGCGGCTGCCGGGGCTGCTCCCGCCACTCACCCAGGCCGTGGCACTGGAAGCGACGATGATCCACTCGGCCGCCGGGGTCCGCCTGCCGCCGACAGGGATCATCCGCAGGCCGCCGTTCCGCGCGCCGCACCACTCCAGCTCGATGGTCAGCCTCGTCGGTGGCGGCTCCGCCAGCCTGCGTCCGGGCGAGATCTCGCTTGCGCACGGTGGAGTGCTCTTCCTCGACGAGCTCGGTGAGTTCTCGTCGCACGTGCTCGATGGGCTGCGCCAGCCGCTGGAGGACGGGGTCATCCGCATCGCCCGCGCGCGGGTCAGCGCCACGTTGCCGGCGAGGTTCTTGCTGGTCGCCGCGACCAACCCGTGCCCGTGCGGTGGCGGAGCGCCGGGCATGTGCGAGTGCGCCGACGGTGCCCGCCTGCGCTACCTGCGCCGGCTGTCGGGACCGCTGCTCGATCGTTTCGATCTGCGGGTCGGGGTCCACCGTCCGGCGATCGACGATCTCCTCGCCGTCGGCGGTGGCGAACGCACGACGGTGGTGGCGGCACGTGTCGCCGCCGCCCGCCGACGCGCCGCGGCCCGCAACGGCATCCCCAACGCCGAGATCCCGGCGGCCCACCTCGACGTGTTCGCCGCGCTCACGTCGGCCGCGAAGGCGCTGCTGCGCGGCGAGCTCGAACGCGACCGGCTCACCGGACGCGGCTACCACCGCATCCGCAGGGTCGCGCGGACCATCGCCGATCTGGACGGCGACGTCGAGCTGGTGGACGAATGCCACGTC
>JAODBQ010000198.1 GCA_025464045.1 Ilumatobacteraceae bacterium | reverse complement strand
CACGTGGCCATCGCCGTCCGCGACCTGGAGGCGGCGATCGAGTACTACCGCCAGGCGTTCGGGGCCGAGGTGCACCATCGTGAGATCGTCGAGCGCGACGGTGTCGAAGAGGCGCTGGTGAAGGTCGCCGACAGCTACATCCAGCTCACCGCGGCGACACGGCCGGACTCGCCGATCGCGAAGTCGATCGAGAAGCGCGGCGAAGGCCTCCACCACATCGGCTACCGCGTCGACGACTGTGCAGCGGCCCTCGCGGCGATGGTGGCCGCGGGTGCAACGCCGATCGACACGGCCCCCCGGCCCGGCAGCCGCGGCACGACGGTGGCCTTCGTGCATCCGAAGGGCAGCTTCGGCACCCTCATCGAGCTCGTCCAGGAGTAGCCGCCCACCACACCGTACGGTCCGAGTCGCAGACGAGGGCCCGAGTCGGTGCGCCTGGTTTTCTCGGTCGAGCGACTCCAGCCACGCCCAGCGACTCGGACGACGACCCAGCGACTCGGACGACGGGCGGCCGGGAGGGGCGCTGTCAGAGCAGGACGACGGCGGCGCCGGCGACGAGCAGCGCGGGGAGTCCGACGCGCAGGCCGACCTCGGTGTAGCGACGCGCCGTGACGTGCACCTCCAAACGCTTGGCCGTGTCGCGCCACAGCAGGCCCGACAGCGACCCGCTGATCACCAGCACCGGCCCGATGTTCGTGCCGGCCAGCAGTGCCCACACCTGGGCGCGCTCGTGCAACGAGGCGGCGCCCGCGAGCACGGTCGGGAGGTTGTTCGACGCGTTGGACGCGATCGTGGCGAAGCCGAAGGCGCGCAGGCGTCCGTGGATGCCGCCGGCGTCCAGCAGCCGACGCACGCCGAGGTCGTCCACAGCGCCGGCGACGAGCACCGCGAGCGCGACGGCCACCAGCATCGCCTCGTACGGCACGGTGCGCCACGGCACCGCACGTGTGATCGCCGTCGCCCACGCGACCGCGAGCGCGGCGACGATCCAGGCGGGCACACCGATCGCGTTGCCGACCGTGAAGCCGATCAGCACGAACCCGACGATCGGCAACCCCTGTCGCAGCGCCCGCGCATCGACCGCCTCGGCCCCGAGCTCAGGCGGCGCGAACGACGGCTCACCGACGGCTGCGACGGCGACCACGGGGGAGCCCTCGCGGCGCGCCAGGCGGCGGTAGCCGAGCCAGCCGACGGAGCAGGCGAGGAGCGTCGGCAGGGCGAGGTTGCGCAAGAACGCACCGACGCCCAGGTCGAACTGCTCGGACACGATCAGGTTGGTCAGGTTCGACACGGGGAGCGGGTTCGAGGCGAGGCAGGCGAGCAGCGCCGGCTGGAAGGCGAGCAGCTCGGGCCGGATCCCGTTCCGTCGGGCGACGTGGATGTACAGCGGCGTCAGCAGCACGACCGACGCGTCGAGGTTGAACACGATCGTCACGCCGGCGGCGAGCACCCACAGCCAGGCCTGCAGGTGGCGTCCGCCGGCGACCCACCCGGCGAGTGCGGCGAACACGCCGATCCGTTCGAGCAGCACCGCGAGCGGCACGGCGAAGACGAGGAACAGCAACGGGTTGCGCAACGAGTCCAACGCACCACGCGTCCTGGGCCAGGCGATGGCGGTCGTCGCCACGCCGATCACCGCGAACGCGAGCGGTCCCACCCACAACGGGACGGGCCGCGGGCGCAGGAACATCGTCACGATCCCGAGGATCAACAGGACCACCGCCACGCTCACCGTCGCAGTCTTCCCGGCGCGTCAGCGTCGGCGAAGTCCTCCCGTCATGCGCCGTCGGCGCACCGGCAGGACTGTGGCGACGTCAGTACTTCGGGTACTCGTCGGTGACGAGGTACAGGTAGGCGTACTCCTGCAGGACGTACTTGTGGGCCTTGACGAGGAAGCTGTGCCAACCCGGCGGGAGCTTGCCGGTGACGAGGATCGCGAACCAGCCGAGCAACGTCACGACGAAGATCGCGATCCCGATCGCCCAGGCGATGACGAGCGCGGGGATCGCCCAGATGATCCGCAACCCGACGGTGAGGCGGTTCACCGGCTCCTCCTCGACCGGCATCGAGAAGCGCACGGGCGTCTTGCCCTCGTCGTTGACGAACTCGGGGTACTCGTCGAACAGCAGGCCGAGGTAGCCGTAGACGCGAGCCGCTTCGTTCAGCCAGTTGACGGTGAAGTCGCTGAGCCCCTTGTTGCGCTTGCCCGTGAAGACCTGGATGAACCACTGGACGACCGCGACGACCTCGACCGCATAGGCCCAGACGGCGACGATGATCATGTGCGGGATCGCGAGGATCAGCCTGATCGCGACGGTGCCGCGATTGCGCGTCTCGCTGTAGGGGACGTCGAACTGGACCTGTGCCATCTGACTCTCCCGTGTCGTTGGACTGGCGCACGTTCTAGCGCATCCGCGCGGTGACCCGGAGTGACCGTCGCCGCGCCGGGGCGCCCGCCGGCTACGACGCTTCGAGCACGAGGCCCTTGAGGTACTCCGCTTCGGGGAACGCGAGCGGGACCGGATGGTCGCTCGGTTGGTGCAGCCGGTCGACGATCCGCACCGTGCGCCGGGCGTCGAGCGCGGCGCCGGCGACGACCTTCTGGAACAGATCCATCGTCATCGCGCCGCTGCACGAGAACGTCAGCAGCACGCCACGCGGGGCGAGCAGCTTGACCGCGAGGAGGTTGAGGTCCTTGTAGGCGCGGCTCGCCCGGTCGAGCTGCGCCTCGCTGTTCGCCAGCTTCGGTGGGTCGAGGATGATCAGGTCGTACTCGCGAGCGCGGTCGCGCAGGCCGCGCAACGCAGTGAACGCGTCGGCCTCCTGCAGCTCGCCGATGTCGACGTCGTTCAACGCGGCGTTGCGATGCGCGACCGCGAGCGCGGGTCCAGACGAGTCGATGCTGAGCAGGTTCGCCGCCCCGCACCTCGCCGCGATCACGCTGAACGCACCGGTGTACGCGAACACGTTGAGCACGCGCCGGCCGGGGGCGAGGTGTTCGACGGCGCGTCGAGCGTTGCGCTGGTCGAGGTAGAACCCGGTCTTGTGGCCGCCGGCGACGTCGACGCCGAAGCGCCACCGGTGCTCGTGGGCCACGAGCTCCGGCGACGGCGGCTCACCCCGCGCGAGCCCGACCCGCGCCCCGAGGCCCTCGCGCTCGCGCACGTCCGCATCACTGCGTTCGAAGACCGTGCGCACGCCGGGCAGCGCGGCCAGCGCGTCGACGAGCGTGTCCCGCCAGAGCTCGGCTCCGGCAGTGGTCAGCTGGCAGACGACGGTGTCGCCGTAGCGGTCGGCGATCAGGCCGGGCACGTCGTCGGCCTCGCTGAACACCAGCCGCGCCGAGTCCGTGCCGCCCGCCAGCAGCGTTGCCCGCCGCGCCGCCGCAGCGGTGACCCGCGCCGTGATCGACGCCGCGTCGACCGGTTCGTCAGGCTCGAACGTCCACATCCGGGCGCGGATCTGCGACGCCGGGCTGTAGGCCGCCCAGCCGAGCGCGTCGCCGCTCGACGACTTGACGCACACGGTGGCGCCCGGCATGGGATCACCCTCGACCTTCGCCACGCCACCACTGAAGATCCACGGGTGCCGCAGCTTCAACGACCTCTCCCGGTTCGGCCGCAGCCACAGGGTCGGAGTCATCGCCGCCACGGTATAGGGGGCGGACCGTCATCCGAGCGTTCGGGCGGCAGACCCGCGACCCCTCGTCGCGTGACGATCGGCGGCTACGCCCGTCCCCGCGCTGCCGCGGCCTGCGCCATGATCTCCTTCGGATGGGCGCTGGCCATCGCCGCGGTCTCGTAGGTGATCGAGCCTGCGGCGACGAGCCGACCGAGATCCAGCTCGATCGTCTGCATCCCGTCCGGCTGGCCGGCGATCATCGTGTTGCGCAGCTGGCGCGTCTTGCCTTCGCGCAACAGGTTGCGCACCGCGTCCGTGCCCATCAGCACCTCGTACGCGGCGACCCGACCTCCACCGATCGCCGGCAGCAGGCGCTGGCTGATCACTCCCTGCAGCGAACTGGCCAACTGCACCTGGATCTGCTCGCGCCGCTCCGCAGGGAACACGCCGACGATGCGATCCAGCGCCTGGGCCGCATCGTTGGTGTGCAGGGTCGCGAACACGAGGTGCCCGGTCTCGGCGAGCGTCAGCGTGATCGCGATCGAGTCGAGGTCGCGCATCTCCCCGAGCAGGATCACGTCGGGGTCCTCGCGCAGCGCGCTGCGCAGGCCGTCGGCGAAGCTGCGCACGTCGGTGCCGACCTCGCGTTGGTTGACCATCGCGACCCGGTGCTCGTAGAGGTACTCCAGCGGGTCCTCGATGGTCAGGATGTGCACGGGCTTCGTGGCGCTGATCCGGTCGATCATCGCCGCCAACGTGGTGCTCTTCCCCGAACCCGTCGGTCCGACGACGAGCACCAGCCCGAACGGCCTGTCCAGCAGCATCGACGCGGCGGCTGGCGCGCCCAGCTCTTCCAGCGTGCGGACCCGGAACGGGATGACACGCAGTGCCAGCGCGT
>JAODBQ010000479.1 GCA_025464045.1 Ilumatobacteraceae bacterium | reverse complement strand
CCCGGTGTGGTCGTGGACGTGGATCCGTTGGAGGGCTCGCACGACCTGGGCATCCGGGTCAAGGCCGAGCGCGAGGCCGCCGTGGTGATCCGACCAAAGCGCCTGGTCGTCCACCAGGACCCGCGCGACCCCAGCGAGCGCTGCTGGCGCTGCGACGCGATCGCGCTCACTCGGCGGGCGGGCTAGGCTGACCGCTTCTTCTTTGGGAAGAGTCGCCTCGTTTGGGCAAGACGGCCAGTAGCGCTGTCGCCTCGTACAGGCTCGACGTCTCGACCTCTCGAGTCGAGGAGCTGCGATGCCAATCGGTCCACGTCACACTGCGAGCAGCCTCGCGCGCCATCGGATCGGACTCGTCAGCACCTACCCCCCCAAGTTGTGCGGTCTGGCGACGTTCGCCGCAGCGCTCGAAGACGAGCTGCGCGCCGACGGGCACCAGGTCGACGTGGTCCGCATCGACGACGGTGACGACCTGCCCGCCGTTGGGCGCCCGGTGGTGGCCGAGCTGGTCAACGGCGTGGCTGCCACGGTCCGCCGCGCCGGTGCGGTGCTGTCGCAGTGCGACGTGGTGCTCGTGCAGCACGAGTACGGCATCTACGGCGGCGACGACGGAGACGAGGTGCTGGCGCTGCTCGAGTCGATCCAGGCGCCGACGATCGTGATCCTCCACACCGTTCCCGAGGTGCCGACGGCGAACCAGCGCACGGTGCTGATCGCCGTGTGCCGTGCCGCCGATCGCGTCGTGGTGATGTCCGGCGCTGCCCGGGACCGGCTGATCGGCTCGTACCACGTCGACGCCTCGTCCGTGGTCACGATCCCGCACGGCGCGGCTGCGTCGGCCCCGCTGCCGTTGCCCGCAGAGGCGGCCGACGGGGGTCGTACGCACCTGCTCACCTGGGGCCTGCTCGGCCCCGGCAAGGGCATCGAGCACGCGATCGACGCGCTGTCGCTGCTCGGCGATCTGCCCCAGCGCCCGCGATACACCGTCGCCGGCGTCACCCACCCGAAGGTCTTCCAGAACCGGGGCGACGAGTACCGCCTCTCGCTGATCCAACGTTCATGGGCCAACGGCGTGGCCGGCCTGGTGACGTTCGACGACACGTACCGCAACGTCGCCGAGCTCACCCGTTTCGTCGGCACCGCCTCGGCGGTCGTGCTGCCGTACGACTCCCGCGAGCAGGTGACGTCGGGCGTCCTCGTCGACGCGATCGCCGCCGGTCGACCGGTCATCGCCACCGCCTTCCCGCACGCGATCGAGCTGCTCAGCAGCGGCGCGGGCATCGTCGTCCCCCACGCCGACCCGGTGGCGCTCGCCGACGCGATCCGTCTCGTGGCCACCGATCCCGAGGTGCTCGAGGCGATGGGTGCCGAGGCTCGCCGGCTGGCACCGTCGCTGCGTTGGTCGTCCGTGGCCGAGCGCTACCTGCAGCTCACCGCCGAACTGCTGCACGCCTCCGAATCGGTCGCGATCTGAGCGCCGCCGCCGACTCGAGCGCGTCGGCCGCCACGATCGCGTGGCCCGGCACCTCGTTCGAGCACCTCGACCGGCTGAGCGACGAGCGCGGGCTGTTCGAGCACGCGTCCGGGATCGTCCGGCGCGAGGAGCACGGATACTGCACCGACGACAACGCCCGCCTCCTCCTCGTCGCGGGCCGCGAGCCCGACGTCGGGAGTGCGCACCGGCTCGTGCGGCTGGCACTCCACTTCGTCCGCGACGCGCAGGGCGGCGACGGTCGGTTCCGCAACCGGATGGATGCGACCGGCCGATGGACGGACACCCCGACCGCCGAAGACTGCTGGGGGCGTGCCGTCTCGGCGCTCGGTGCCACCGCCAGCGCGCACGGCAACCCGGCCGTCCGCCGCTGGGCGCATCGCGCGTTCGACCTCGGGGTGCGGCAACGTTCACGGTGGCCGCGGGCGATGGCCTTCGCAGCACTCGGCGCCGCCGACGTGCTCTCGACCGATCCCGCGCACTCGGCGTCGCGTGCGCTGCTCGTCGACGCCGTCGCGGTCATCGGCCCGGTGACGCCGGGCCCGTGGGTCTGGCCCGAAGCTCGCCTGCGCTACGCCAACGCCACCCTGGCCGAGGCAGTGATCGCCGCGGGAGCCGCACTCGCCGACGAGGCCGTGCTGGATCGCGGTCTGGCGATGCTGCACTGGTTGCTGGAGCTGGAGACGGCGCACGGACACCTGTCGGTCACCGGCGCCGCCGGACGTTCACCCGGCGAGGTCGAGCCGCAGTTCGATCAGCAGCCGATCGAGGTCGCGGCGATGGCCGACGCGTGCTGGCGCGCACAGGTGGTCACGGGCGACGTCGCCTGGGCTCGTGGCGTCGCCGCCGCGGCCGCGTGGTTCGACGGTGCCAACGACACCGGCGCGATCATGCACGACGCCGCGTCCGGCGGGGGGTACGACGGTCTGCAACGCGTCGGCGTGAACGTCAACCAGGGTGCCGAATCGACGCTGGCGTTCATCTCGACGATCCAGCGGGCACACATGTCGGCGGCACCGGCATGACGCTCGTCGAGGTCACGGAGACCGAGGTCTCCCTGCGACCCGATCCGACCCGCGTGATCGTGCGCTTCTTCGTGCCCGGCCGCGAGGACGTCGGGCCTGGCGAGTCCCGCGCCGCACCCGTGATCGACCGGATCCTGCGCCTCGACGAATGCGACATCGAACTGGCCGTCGACGACCTCGACAAGCGCTTCGCCCACCGCCACCGCGACCTCCACGGGCTGTTCTCCAGCCACGCGTCGATGATCACGTCGCGGCTCGATCCCGACGTGGAGGTCTCCGCGGCGCGACGTCTGTTCCTCGGCGCGTCGTTCACCCACGAGTACGCGATCGAGGGTGCGGCGCTGTGCAACCCGTCGGCGGTCCTGCACCCCGTGCAACCGGGCGGCGACACCAGGTTCGTGCTGAGCGTTCGTGGCATCGGCGAGGGCCACATCTCCTCGATCGGGTTCCGCACCGGCAGGGTGACGGCCGGCGGTGAGGTCACCATCGACCCGCCCGGTGCCTATCCCGAGACGGCCGGCGCCAGGCCCGGTCATCATCATCGGGCGGTGTTCCACGCCAAGCTCGCCGAGCTCGGCGACGACCGGGAGAACGCGGCCTACGTCCTCGACCGCGTCCCGGACGTGTTCGACGACGCGGACCTCGAACGGGCGATCGACAGCCTCGCCGCGGATGGTGCCACGCGCCGCCGCACCGCGGCGACGATCGCCAACCTCCGCGACCTTGCCCGCTCGTCGTACGTGGCGACGTTCGCGGACGAGACCGAGGTGTCCGAGCGGGTGCTCTGGCCGCACTCGCCGGCGGAGCGCCACGGCATGGAGGACGCACGGTTCGTGCGCTTCGTCGACGACGCCGGTGCGGCGACGTGGTTCGCGACCTACACCGCGTTCGACGGCACCCACATCGGTCAGCACGTCCTGCACACGAACGACTTCAAGACGTTCACCGCCTCGCCGATGGCCGGCGTCGCTGCCGCAGGCAAGGGCCTCGCACTGTTCCCGCGCAAGGTCCGCGGACGGTTCGCCGCGCTGTCCCGGGCGGACCGGGAGACGAACTCGATCACGTACTCCGACGACATGCGCTGCTGGGACGCCTCGACGCTGATCCAGGTGCCCGAACGGCCGTGGGAGATCCTCCAGCTCGGCAACTGCGGCTCGCCGATCGAGACGGATGCCGGCTGGCTGGTCCTCACCCACGGGGTCGGCCCGATGCGGACGTACTCGCTGGCGGCGATCCTGCTCGACCTGGACGAGCCGGAGCGGGTCATTGCCACCTCGGACGGCCCGATCCTCTCGCCCGACGCCGACCATCGCGACGGCTACGTGCCGAACGTCGTGTACTCCTGCGGCGGGTTCGCCCACGGCGACGTCCTCGTCCTCCCCTATGGCGTCGCCGACCAGATGATCTCCGTCGCGACGCTGTCGATCAGCCAGCTGCTGGGATCCCTGCGCCCGACGGGCTGACGTCCGGCTCGAGCGCTTCACGCTCGAGCCAGTCCGGCTCGGCCAGCCGAGACGTGAGCGGCGAGACGAGAGACGAGAGACGTGAGCGAGGCACCGCGCACCGCGCACCGCTCACTGCGACGGGCGAGGAGCCGGTGGCCGGCGGGTTGCCCGGTCAGCGACGGGCGATGCCGCTGAGGATCACGGCAACGCGTTCGTCGGGGCCGATCTCGTCGCGCATCGCCAGCAGGCCGGCGACGCCGGCCGTGGCCGTCGCGGAGGCGTCGATCTCGGTCGTGCGGTGCACGAGCTCGTGCGCGCCGGCGATCTGCACCTCACTGACGACGACGGGCCGTCCACCGCTGCGGCTCATCGCCTCGACCACCGGGATCCAGTCGTAGGTCTCGTCGTCGAGGATGCCGTCCGCGGCGGATCGCTCGACGTCGGCCCACGGCCACATCAGGTCCTGCCAGCGCGACGCCGGCCGCGCCCGGTCGGACGGCGCGGCGCGATCCCACGCCCGCGCCAGCGGAGCACAGCTCTCCGTCTGCACCGCGTGCAGGCGCGCCGGTTCGCCCGCCGCATCGAGGCCCTGCGCCACGCATGCCGCCAGCGCCCCGCCGCCGACCTGCACGAACACCCGGTCCAGCGGCTCGCCGTCGCCGTCGTCGGCGAACTGCGTCGCCATCTCCCAGCCGATGGTGCGCCCACCGTCGAGGCCCCATGCGTTCTCCGTGCCCTGCACGCTGAACGGCACCGCTCCCGCCGCCACCGCCTCACGGAAGCGCAGGACGCACGGATCGCCGGGCGGATCAGCGGGACGGCGCGGGCAGACGACCACGTGCGCGCCGAGCGCCTCGAGCAGACCGACGACGGGCGCATCGGCCGTCGGCGGGACGAACACCTGGATCGGCCAACCGACGGCCTCTGCCAACGTCGCGGCGGCGATCGCCGCGTTGCCGCAGGACGCGATCGCGAGCGGCCAACGTTGCTCGGCGTCGTCCCACGGGGCGAGCCCGAGCACCTCCGCGGCGCGGATGTGGAGGAGGATCGTGAAGAGGTGCCGTGCCTTGTGGCTGCCGCCGACCTGACCGGTCTCGTCCTTGACCCACACGCCGCCACCCGCGGCGAAGCCGAGCTCCGTGCTGAGCCGACCCGCACGGGCGAACGGCGTGACCCGGAACCCGCCGACGGCGTGTGCTGCGATCTGGCCCTCGAGCTCGGCGACGAGCGCGTTGCGCGCCAGCTCGCTCATCCCGTTCGCCGCAGCGAAGGAGTCCCAGGCCAGGTGCGGCCGGAACGCGACGAACGGGCTCGCGCCGGCGAGCCGCTGCACCGCAGCGTCGTTGTGCACGAACGCGAGGGCATGGCGTCGATCAGTGGCCGTGGCGTTGGGGCACGACCACGCGCACGGCGTGGCGATGTCGACGTGCGCGCCGCAGACCGCGCACACCAGGCCTGCAGTGAGCGGTCGGGTCACGATGGTCGAGCGGCGGCGACGCGGGCGTTGAACTCCGTGATCATCTCGTCCCACACCGGCAGGAAGCGGCGCAGACCACGCCAGAAGGACTGTGCCCGCCGAGCCTCGAACAGCTCGAACGGTGTGCCCTGCTGCTCGACCCACGTGTAGTAGCCGAGGTTGAAGATCCGGTTGCGGTCGCGTTCGGTGCAGTCGAGCACGTCCGCCGTGTCGACGTTGGCGAGGTGCTCGCCGAACACCTCGGCCGCGGTGACGGCGTCGAACGTTCCGTCGAAGTGCTCCTTCAGCGTCTTCGCCCGCTCGCTCGGGTACAGCGCCGCGCCGTCGGTGGCGACCGTGACGACCACGTCGTCGGCCCCGTAGCCGAGCAGCTTGGCCGTCTTGATCGCGGCGAGCACGTTGCAGATCGACGACAGCCCGAAGTGCTCCAGTGCCGCGACCAGCCCGACCGGCACACCCTTGCGGTCGGTGAGGTAGGCCCGACCGGCGGGCGTGTTGAACAGCACGTCGAGCTCGTCGGTGGCGCGGTCGCTGATCCCGACGACGACATCGGTGTTGGTCACGTTGTGGATGAGCGGGATGTGCTTGTCGCCGATGCCCTGGATGTTGTGCTCGCCGAACCCGTTCTGGAGCATCGTCGGGCACTCCAGCGCCTCGACCGCGACGGTGATCGAGCCGTACTCGTCCTTGAGCCGGTCGCCGGCGGCGATCGTGCCGGCCGAACCGGTGGCGCTGACGAAGGCCGCGAGGCGCCAGTCGTTGCCGCTCGCCTCACGTGCCGCCTCGAACGCATGCCCGAGGGCGCGTCCGGTGATCTCGTAGTGGCCGAGGTGGTTGCCGAACTCGCAGAACTGGTTGAACACGAAGTTGTCCGGATCCTTGGCCAGCTCGTTGCAGGCGTCGTAGATCTCCTTGACGTTGCTCTCGGTGCCCACCGTGCGGATGACGTCCTCGGCCGGGTTCTCGCACCAGCGGTCGAGCCAGTCGAACCGCTCCTGGCTCATCCCCTCCGGCAGGATCGCCACACCCCGACTGGCCATCAGCTTGCTGATCGCGATGCCACCGCGGGCGTAGTTGCCGGTGCTCGGCCAGATGGCACGATGCCGCGTGGGATCGAACTGCCCTGTGACGACGCGCGGCGCGAGGCAGGCATACGCAGCCAGCACCTTGTGCGCCGTGATCATCGGGAAGCGGTCGCCGAAGACGACGACGATCGGGCTCTCGACGCCGGTGAGCGAGGTCGGCAGCACGACGTGCTCGGGCACGCCGACCCGGTTGCCGGCGAGGTCGTTGTACCAGTGGAGGCGCCACAGGTTGCGCACGTCGGGCGCGCTGCGGTCCGCGTCGCCGACGCGTTCGGCGGGGATGCGCGACGGATCGGCGAGCTCGGCGAACGTCGGCAGGACGATGTCCTGACGACGGAACCGACCGATGCTGTTGGTCAAGGTCGCCTCGTCGACCACCCGGTCGGCGAGTCCGAACTGATCCTCGAGCGCAGCCGTGATCGCGGTGGTCGGTGCGTCGCGCGTGTCGCGCGTGATCGGATCGTGGGCAGTGTCCGCGGTCATGGGCCTGCATTGTGCCAAACGGCGACGGCAACGACTCCGACCATTCTGCAAGGGCCCACTTGCCGAAATCGGTACGATGGCGTGCATGGCCGACCTCACCGATGCCAAGCGCCGCATCATCGAGCGCCTCAAGCGGAGCGAGTCGGTCACCGCCAGCGAGCTGGCCACGCAGTTCAGGCTCACCGACACCGCGATCCGTCAGCACCTCGAGGCGCTGGAGGCCAGTGGCCTCGTCACCCGCACGCAGGGCGTCGCCGCCGGACGCGGGCGACCGCCGGTGCAGTGGAGTCTCGCTCCCCTGGCGATGGAGCTGTTCCCGGACCGCCACGCCGACCTCACCGTCGAGCTGATCCAGTCGATCCGCCAATCGCTCGGCGACGACGCACTCAACGACGTGATCCGCACCCGGCGCGAACGTCAGCTCGCCGCATACCGCGGGCGCATCGATCCGGACTCCGACGTCGCCGTGAAGGTTCGCCTGCTCGCCGACATCCGCACCGCCGAGGGATACCTCGCCGAAGCCACGAGCGACGGCGACGCGCTCGTGCTCACCGAACACCACTGCCCGATCCGCGACGCCGCCGGCGCCTGCCTCGGCCTGTGCACGGCCGAGCTCGAGCTCTTCCGCGAGACGCTCGGCAGCGACGTGTCCGTCGAGCGCGATCAGCACCTCCTCGCCGGTGCCCAGCGCTGCAGCTACCGCATCTCCCGCCGCTGACCGAGCTGCTGCCGCGGGTGCGGCGACGCTGGGAGTGGTGAGCGACGCCGCGACGCACCGCTCACCTCGAGCGCTCCCTCGACGACCTCACCTCGACGTCTGCCTCGACGCCGCTTCCGGGCCGGGCTTGGACGCAGGGTGGCGGGGCGTCGGCGGTACTGTGCGCGGATGGCTGATCTGTTCCTCGGCGGCGACGTCGATCCTGCGTCGCATCAGCGCACCGAGCGTCTCGTCAAGGTCCCGTCGGGTGATCTGACCACGCACGGGGTGATCGTCGGGATGACCGGTTCGGGCAAGACCGGGCTCGGGGTGGTGCTCGTCGAGGAGGCGCTGAACGCAGGCGTGCCAGCCCTCCTGATCGACCCGAAGGGGGACCTCACCAACCTCTGCCTGACCTTTCCGAGCCTCTCCCCCGCCGAGTTCGAGCCGTGGGTGAACCCGGGTGATGCGCAGAACGCCGGGCAGCCCGTCCCCGAGTTCGCCGCCGCCCAGGCCGCGGCGTGGACGACCGGTCTCGGCGGTTGGGGGCTCTCCGGCACGGACATCGCCTCGCTGCGCGACCGCACGACGCTGACGATCTACACGCCCGGCTCCAGCGGAGGCGTCGGGTTGAACATCGTCGGTTCGCTCCAGGCACCGTCGAACGGGGCGGACGCGGAAACCGTCGGCGACGAGATCGACGGCTTCGTCAGCGGCTTGCTGGAGCTGGTCGGCATCGAGGCGGACCCGCTCTCGAGCCGCGAGCACATCCTGTTGTCCAACCTGATCCTCAACGAGTGGACCGCCGGGCGCGGCCTCGACCTGGCCACCCTCGTCGGGATGGTGCAGACCCCGCCGGTTCGCAAGCTGGGGGTGTTCGAGCTCGACCAGTTCTTCCCGCCGAAGGATCGCACCACGTTCGCGATGCGGCTCAACGGACTCCTCGCCTCGCCGTCGTTCTCGGCGTGGATGAGCGGACCGCCGCTCGACATCGACGCGATGCTGCGCACCCCGGACGGTCGGGCCCGCTGCGCGATCGTGACCACGGCGCACCTCGGCGACGAGGAGCGGCAGTTCGTCACGACGCTGGTGCTGTCCAAGCTCGTCACCTGGATGCGCACGCAGACCGGCACGACCGATCTGCGCGCGCTGCTCTACATGGACGAGGTGACCGGCTACCTGCCGCCCACCGCGACGCCGCCGACGAAGAAGCCGATCATGACGCTGATGAAGCAGGCTCGCGCGTTCGGGGTCGGGGTGGTCTTGTCCACTCAGAACCCGGTCGACGTCGACTACAAGGCGCTGTCGAACGCCGGCACGTGGATGATCGGGCGGCTGCAGACCGACCG
>JAODBQ010000465.1 GCA_025464045.1 Ilumatobacteraceae bacterium | reverse complement strand
AGGCCGAGAACGGCGTCGCGCAGGATCAGCAGCGTCCAGCGCTCGCCGATGACTTCCAGCGATCGGGCGATCGAGCAGACCTGATCTGGATAGTCGCGCTGAAGCACCACCCAAGCCTAGCCGGGCTTGCTTGACAAAAGCCAGACCCCGGGAATAGGTTGCCTTGCATGACGCAAGTTACCCACCCCGGGGAGGCGTCGTCGAAGCGCATCCCCAACGACAGAGACGGAGCACCATGAGCAATCGGCGACTCGCCGCGCGCGGCACCGGCGCCGGCTCCGGGGTCGGCCGGGCGACCGAGTTCCAGCTCGTCAGTCCCGGCGAGCCCAACGCGACCGCCGGAATCGGCACCGCGCTCGAACGCAACCGCGCCTTTGCCGCCGCCGGTGGCCATGAGGGCGCCGTGGTGTTCCCCAACCTGCGCCTGTTCGTGATCACGTGCCTCGATCCGCGCGTCGACCCCGCGCAGGTTCTCGGCCTCGGCCTCAGCGACGCGATGGTCGTCCGCAACGTCGGCGGGCGGGTCACGCCGGAGGTGATGGACGACGTGGTCTTCATCGGCCAGATCGCCGAGCACGTCCTGCCCGACGGCCCGCTGTTCGAGGTCGCCGTCATCCACCACAACCAGTGCGGAGCCGCAGCGCTCGCCGACGACACGTTCCGCCTCCGCTACGCCGAGCGGATCGGCGCCGAGGAATCGACCTTGCGCGAGCACGCCGTGATCGACCCCGCGACAACGGTCACCCGGGACGTCGAGCGCCTTCGCTCCGCGCCCGCGGTCTCCCCGCGGATCAGCGTGTCCGGGCACGTCTACGACGTCGTCACAGGTCTCGTGCAGACGATTCTGCCCGCCCGCCACCGCTCAGCCTGAGCCCGTGAACAATCACGTTCCTCCTCGTTTGCGTGGCAAGCGTCATCCGGCGGCCCAGAACGAGCAGTGGTGGGTCGTGGCGAAGCCGGTGTCGACTCGTGGCTGCGGCGTCGTGAGCGAGAGCACGTCCGCATGGGCGTTGAACGGGGGCCAGGGAACTGCTGCCGACGCGGGATCGCCATTGGCGGCGAAGTTCGCCCACGCCGCCCGCATGCTGTTGGCGAGGGCCTCCTGCGTCGGGTTCAGCGTCGCCGGGAAGGGCGCGTTGGGCTGGTCGAAGAGGTACTGGATCTCGGACGAGTGGGTGGCGATCGGCGGCAGGCTCGGTCCGGCGAAGAGCTGTGGCGCGGTGTCGTCGTCGAACTCGTAGGCGAACGTCGGCGCCCGTCGCGCCGTCCAGCGGTCGACCTGCAGAGCCGGGCACGCGAAGCTCGCGTCGGAGAGCAGGACGCTGAGGGCGAGGATCGGAGCCGGGTAGGCGCTGAGCGGGTACTCGGCTGCGATCTGTGAGGCCCGGGTGGCGGCGACGCCCAGCACGGAGGCGATCACGCCCTCGTAGGTGGCGGGGGTCGGCGGGGGCGCCGGAACGAACACGCCGCCACTCACCGCGAGGTGAAGGCCGGCGACGAAGATCCACTCCTCGCTGTGGTTCACACCGTCGAGGATGGGCACGTGGTCGAAACGGCCGGCGGCGAGCGCCGCCCCGATCGGCTCGGTCAGGACCTTCCCGTCGACGGCGCCCGGGATGGCGGCGTCCGGGAACGCGTTGACGAGGGCGTCGACCGGTGCGTGGCGCAGGCAGTCGGCGCTCTGATCCGGGCAGCCCAGCTGGTCTGCGAACGTCGCGCCGAAGGACTCGGCCTGCGAGAGCGACACCTGGTTGAGCGCGAACGCACCGCTCTGCACGATCGCCCGCTCGAACAGACCCCGCGAGCGGGGCGAGACCAGATGGGTGAGCACCGAGGCGCCGCCGGCTGACTGGCCGGCGAGCGTCACGTTGCGCGGGTCGCCGCCGAATCGTGCGATGTCGTGCCTGACCCAGCGCAGCGCGGCCTGCTGGTCCATCAATCCGTAGTTGCCTGACGGGCCGCCGGGCCGCGATGCGAGCGCCGGGTGTGCGAGGAAGCCGAGCGCGCCCAACCGGTAGTTGATCGTGACGACCACGACGCCGTCTGCCGCGAGCGTGGTGCCGTCGTAGTTGCGGGCACCGTCCTGCGTGAACCCGCCGCCATGGATCCAGACGATGACCGGCCGCCGCGCGTCACGGCGCAGCGTCGGTGTCGAGACGTTCAGGTACAGGCAATCCTCGGACTGGGGACCCGGCGGCTCGAACAGGCTCGGCTTCTGCGGGCAGCTGGGCGCGTACCGGGTCGCGTCGCGAATGCCGCGCCATGACGGTGGCGGCTGCGGGGCGCGCCAGCGCAGGTCGCCGGTGGGCGCAGCGGCGTACGGCAGCCCGCGAAACGCGTGGCCGCCGGCCACGTCCACACCGCGGACCGCGCCGTCCCCGGTGATCACCGTCGGGCCTCCACCCGAGGCCGAGGCAGCGCCGGCCTCGGCGGCGCCAGACAGTGCGAGCGTCAGCGCGACGCACAGGGCTGCGAGCGGTACGCGCCGTGAGTGGGACGGATTCATGTTGGCAGCTCCTTCGCTCGGGATCGCTGCCTGCCACGGTGTCGCGCCGCCTCGGCAGTCGCGCCCGTGCCGTCCCTGGTCGATACGCGGGGCGGGGC